>DATLZA010000121.1 GCA_035574235.1 Planctomycetota bacterium
CGCCCCCGGCGGCCGCGTCCCGTCCTTCTCCGCGTCCCACGCCGATCCGGGCGGAGCCGATCCTGGTCCGTCCCGGCGAGGAGGTGCGCTGGTCCCGCGCCGCCGCCGATCCCGAGGCGCGATGGACCGTCGTTCGATGCGAAGGCGGCGTCCGCAGGGAGGTCGCCGTCCTCGCCGGGGAACCCGCGCGGTTCGTTCCGGACCGGCCCGGAAGTTACGCGGCCTTTTCGGAAGGCCTGCGCGTCGCCTTCGAAGTCGTCGCGGTCGAGCTCGACTTCCCGACGCCGCGCGTCGTGGGTCCCGGCGGCGCCGTCGAGGCGCGCGTCCGATGCACGCCGCCGCTTCGCGGTTCGACGGCGGTCTGGGCGCTCAAGGGAGCCGGCTCGGTCCGATCCGAGGGGGAAACCGCACGGGCCGTCCTGAGCGATGCGGGTCGCTGCGAGCTGCAAGTCGAGGTGACCCTGCCGGCCTTGCCCGGTTGGAGGGCTTCGGCGCACGGGACGCTCGCGGCGGTTCGTCTGGCCGTGAGCCCTCCGGCCGAGAGCCCCGTGGCCGCGGGCCTGCCCTGCCGGATGCGCGCCGAGGGCGCCGAGGTTCTTCCCGAGGGCGAGCGTCTGACGTGGATCGTGGCCGGCCCGGAGGGCGCCCGCTCGGAACGCGTCGGGGCGGTCGAGGCGGCGCTTGTTTTCGAATCCGCGGGGATCCATCGGGTGCGGATCCGGGCGGGGGCGGCGGAATCCGCCGAGCGGGAGGTGGCGGTTTTCCGCGCGACGCTGCGGGATGCCGCGGGGAGCATCCTTTCGGAGATCCGCCCCGCGGCTCTGCACGGGGCGTTCGACGGGCAGGGTCGCTTCGACGAGAACGCTCCGGCGCGGCTGCCGGAGGCGGCCTGGATTGTCGTGGAAGACCCTTCGCGGGACGCGGGGAAATCCGTCTCCGTGGCGACGCGCGCACCGGACGGCGCGCTCCTGGATCCCCCCGCGGCGTATGCGCTTTCGGCGGAGGGGCGGACGCGGCCGCTCCTTTTCGTCGCGGATCCGGTGGACGACGCGGCTCCGACGGCCTGCGGACCGGACGGCGCGCCGGAAGATCCGACGCGGCGGGTCGCGCCGCAGGGGAGGGTGGAGGTGTCGTACCGGGGTCGCCTCGCGGCGGTGGTCCCCGTGGGCCCCGCGGTCGTGCACGAGATTCCGGTGCGGTTCATTCTGGAGGGGGAGGATCCCGGGGAAGAGTGGGTCCGGGCGGTGGACCGGCGGCTGGCGGAGGCGAACGTCGTATGGGAGCCCTTCGGTCGCCGTTTCGTGCGGGCGGGGCTCGAGAAAGCCGGGTCGCCGCGCGGCCTCGTTCTTCTGCGCGGCCGGGCGGCGGGGGTGGACGTGAAAGGCCGTCCGGCGCGGGTGGGGGCGTTGATCGACGGCCGGGAGCTTTCGGTGCCGGCGGCGTGGGGGGGCGGGAACTCCCTGACGCCGGCCGAGGCGGCGCGGGCGCTCGCCGAACTGGCGGCGGACGGTTCCGGAAGGCCGGAGATTTTCGAGGACCTGCTCGAGGGGGATTCGGACGCGGCGATTCTCCGGATCCGCCGCCGGGACGGACGGCCGGCGCGGGTGGAGCCCTTGGCCTCCGGGGCGGATGCAGGCCAGGCGGCCGCTCCGATCGTGGCCGGAGGCGGCGGCTGCGAGGTGGCGGTTCGAACGCGCGGCCTGAGCCTGGATGAAGCGGCGCTTCTTCTGGGAGCCCGGCCGGCGGGAGGGCGCGGGGGGGTGGACATCTTCGTCGTCGAGGATCTTCGGGCGGGGTCGGAGCGGCCCGCCTACAAGGTGTATCCCTCGTGGGCGTATCCGCCGGCGGTGGCGGGGGCGGTGGTGGCGGCCCGCCGGATCGCGGACGGTTCGGGCCGGTACCCCTACGCGCTGGCCCGTGCGCTGGGGGAGCTTTTTCTTCCCGAAGACTGGCGGCCCGCCGAGGGGGACACGCTCTTCGAGGAGCCCCTCTCCGAGGTTCCGGGGGTCCTCGCGCGCAAGCGGGTGACGTCCCGGACGGCCGCACGGATGTTCGAGCCGGAAGGGCGGGATTGACGATGTAATAAAGGAGCGCATCGGGAAGGGATCGGGACTTGGCCAAACCGGACGTTCTGCTCATCCTGGGGTACGTAGGAATCGCCGCGATCATTTTCGCGGCCCTGATGATCTCTCAGGGGACGCCGCAGGAGATCTGGTCGTTCGAGGGTTTCCTGGTGGCGTTCGGCGGGGCGATCGTGGGCACGGCGGCGGCGCTTTCGAAGGAGGAGCTGCGGGAAGCGGTTCAGGCGCTCAAGGTCGCCTTCACGGTGCGGGACTACGAATACGAGCGCCTGATCGGAGACTTCGTCGCGTACGCGGGGATCAGCCGGCGCGACGGGCTTCTGGGTCTGGAGAAGGTGCTGCCGGACATTTCCGACGGATTCCTCAGCCGGGCCGTGCAGATGGCGATCGACGGCGTGGAGCCCGACACGGTGGAGGAGCGCCTGTCGGTGGAGATGGCGACGCTCGAGGAGCGCCATTCGCGCAGCCGGGCCGCCTTCGATTCCCTGGCGACGATGTCGCCGGCCTTCGGGATGATCGGAACGATCCTGGGGCTGGTGCTCGTGCTCAAGTCGCTGGACGATCCTTCGCAGCTCGGACCGCGGATGAGCGTGGCGCTTCTGAGCACGTTCTACGGGGTGGTGGCGTGTTACGCGCTCTGGACGCCCATCGTGCGGAAGCTCGAGCGCAAGCACCGCCACGAGGTGCTCTACCGGCAGATGATCGTGAAGGGGATCGTGTGGCTCCAGACGGGCGATTCGCCGCGGAGCATCGAGGCGAAGCTCCGCGCGTTCCTGCGCGAGAAGCGGGCGTGAGGGGGCGAAAGGCGCTGCGATGGGCCGGCCGCTGAAGCTTTTCGTGGGATCCGGACCGGCGCGCGACGAGACGGAAGTCCGCTGGCTCATCTCGTACTCCGACTTCATGATGCAGCTCGTGTGCCTGTTCCTTCTCCTTTATGCGTCCACGGCGCTGGCGCCCGAGATGCGGCGGCGGACGGCGCGGGCGTATCGGGCGGCGCGGGGTTTGGGGGAGCCGCCGGTGCGGGAGGGCGCGGGACGGGGGGTGCGTCCGGGGGAGACGGGGCGGACGCTGGTGGGCGGATCTTCGGCGGCCGAGGCGCCGTCGGGGGCGCGCTGGAGGGTGGCGGAACGGGCGGGGGAATGGCTGGCTTCGTTCGACGGGCCGGCGTTCGGACGGGGTTCGGTCGTTCCGAGTCCGGAGCTGAGGCGCGCGCTGGTCGAGATCGCGGGGCGGGTGGGGCCGCGGGGCGGCCTGGTCACGGTGACCGCCTGGGCCTCGGCGGAGGAGGGCGGGATGGCGGCGGCGCTGGAGCGGGCGGGGGCGGCGTCGGAAATTCTCGTCGGGGAGGGGGGACTGGATCCGAGGTTCCTCCAGAGCGCGGGCGCGCTCGGCGGCGCCGCGGAGGCGGGGCGCCTGGAGGTTCGGGCCCGCGCCCGGTGAGCCATGACGTCGCGCCGCGGCGTTCTTCCGGGGGCGGCGGGAGCGCCGGTCCGGGACGAGGATCAGATCCGCTGGCTCATCTCGTATTCGGACTTCATGATGCAGCTTGTGTGTCTTTTCATCCTGCTCTATGCGGCGGCCTTTGTGGGGCGGTCCCGGGAGCGGGCGCGGCCGCCGGAGCCGCCGGCGCTCCTGCGGGAGCTGGAGCCTATCCTCCGGCGGCTGCCGGAGGGGGGACGGATCCGGATTCTGCCGGAGGCCGGCGGGTTCCGGGTGCGGCCGGGGGCGGCGCTTTTTGCGGAAGGCGGGGAGGAGCTGACGGCGGAGGGGAAGGCGCTCGTGGACGCGGCGGCGGCGCTCGTGGCGCCGTTCGCGGGCCGCGCGGAGGAGCTGGAGGTCGTCGGCCACGCGGCGCCGGGGGAGCCGGAGGCGGAGCGGCTTTCGCGCGCGCGGGCCCGCAAGGCCTGGGAGTGGGCGACGCGGGCGGGGGCTCCCGGGCGTCTGCCGGGCGGGCGTCTGCGGGCGGCGGGGCGGGGGGCCCACGAGCCGTCGGCCGACGGTCTGGATCCGGCGGCGCGGGCGCTCAATCGGCGGGTGGAGTTCGTCGTGCGGTGGGGCGCCTCGTCGGATCAGACGAGATAGCCCCAGGTCTGAAGCAGGTCTCCGTCGCGGCGCCAGCGTTCGCCGATATCGGTCCGGTAGAACATGTTCGGGATGACGACGTTCCGGACGCGGTGGTAGGCCTCCTTGCGGGCGTCCTCGACGGTGGGGCCGGAGCCCGTGATGACGAGCGCATATCCGGAGTTCCCCGCCAGGCGCCAGTCGCCGTCGACGAGCTTGATGTCGCAGGGGTGGACCCCTTCCCGCATTTCCTTCTTGAAGAGGACCACGGCGTCCTCGGAGTACTTGCGGAAGGCGTCGGGGTCCACGAAGGGGAAGGGGGGCACCGCGACGACGACGGCGATCTGGAAGCCGCGCTTGACGCGCAGCTCGGGAGATTCCCCGCGGGCCAGAGCCAGGAGAAACTCGCCCCACTTCGAGAGCACGCCTTCGATCTGGAGGTTGATCGTGGGATATCCGAAGCGGCTGGTGAATTCCAGAGGATAGATGCCCCGGGCGTTGGCGATCGTGTTGATGTCGATGTAGCCCACGTAGCCGCGGAGGCGGTCCTTCATCCGGCCGAGGGTTTCGCGGAAGAGGCGGTTCTCGCCGGCCCAGAGGCCGAGCGTTCCCATCTCGCCGGTCGAGGGCCCGATGTCGTCGTTGAACATCCGTTTGTGTTCGAAGTTGACGAGGGCGGGCAGGATGAAGTCGGTGCCGTTGAAGAAGGCGCCCACGGCGACCTCGACGCCGGAGACGTACTTCTGGATCTGGAAGCTTTTGATCTTGGTGGACCAGCCCTTGCGGTAGCGCTCCAGGAGGGTGAGGAGGTCGCGTCCGTCGTCCTCCTGGCCGACGAAGGAGAGGACCTTTTCGTTCTGGGCGCGGCCGCTGGGCTTGACGACGTAGCGGTCGGGGTTGGCGCGGAGGAAGGCGGCGGCCTCGTCGAACGACGTGAAGTCCCAGCTCGGCAGCGTGGTCATCCCGGCGGCCTTCATTTCGGACTGGCCGAAATCGCGGTCGTTTTCGAGGCGGTCGGAGGTGCGGGTGCCGCCGACGACGGGCTTGCCCTCGCGGCGGAGTTTCTCGGCGGCCTCGCCGAAGTCGGAGTCGTCGAAGACGACGACGTCGGCCCAGTCCTTGTGGTCCTCCCAGGCGTCGACCTTTTCGAGCAGGCCGTCGGCGACGTCCTTATCGGCGCGGGAGAGGATCGCGTAGCGGACGGCGTGGCCTTCCTGGAGGACCTGGAGGGCGAGGTCGTGGATGAGGCCGAGGCGGGAGACGAAGAGGAACTTGGAAGGGGCGGCGCCCATGAGCCGTCGGTTCTCCGGTCGATGTTTCCAGGGTCATGATACCGGACCGGCGAGCGGAAGGGGCGAAGAATCGGCGGCGCGGGGGGCTTCGAGGAGAGGGGCGGCGGGGCTTCGGAGGCGGCGTTCGGGAGCGGTTTCGCCGGGCTGGAAGAGGTATTCGCCGCGCGGGAGGCTGGCGAAGGCCCGGAAGGCGTCCGCGTCGCGGCGTCCCTCGAAGTCGGCGGCGACGACGAGGCCTTCCTCGATCCACACGCGGGCCACGCGGCCTTCGAAGTTGAGGACGAGGAGTCCGCTGCGGGGCGGCGCGGCGAGGGAGGCGAAGACGGCGGCCAGGGGGGCGTCGCGGAGCGAGCCCGAGGGGGGCGCGGCAGGAGCCTGGAGCCAGTCGGGGGCGAGTTCGGGGGCGGCGGCCAGGGCGTCGCGGGCGCGGAGCGCCGCGCGGGGGTCGTCGCGGAACGGTTCCAGGAGCGTTTCCGCGGTTCTCCGGAGGGCCGTGCGGGTGTCGGGCGGGGCGTCGCGGTGCAGGGCGGCCAGGGCGCGGAGGGCCTCCAGGGCGCGTTCGAAGCGGAGGCGTCCCGCGGGGACGGCGGGCTCGTCGGGCGTCGGGGCGGGGCCGGCGGCGGCGGGGTCCTCCTCCTCGTTGACGCCGATGCGCAGGACGTGCTGTTCGCGCAGCCGGAGGTTGATCCGGCGGGGGTCCCGCAGGTCCCAGAAGCGGTGGGCGAGGGCCTGGAGGAAGGCGGCGGTCTCCTCGGGGCCGACGCCGGGATGGAAGAAGACGCTGCGGATGCCGGCCTCGAGGAAGAGGGACTGGAGGGAGGCCTGGAGGGTGACCGTGGCGAAGTCGCGGGACGCGGGGGGGCGTCCGTTGACGAGGATGCCGCGCGGAGTCTGGGTGAGGACGAGGGCCGGATGGCGTTCGAGGTAGGCGGCCACGGCGTGGTGGAGGGCGGCCACGATCCGGGCGACCTGGGGGGTTCCCGCGGGGTGGAGGCGGATCTGGCCCACCGCCAGGCGCAGGTGGGTGAGGATCTCGAAGATCGAGCTCCAGGCCGCCGGGTCGGGGCCCCCGTGGGTCGTGGCCGTAACCGCCTCCGCGCTCTACATTCTCTATACACTATACACATCAAATATGCAAGACGGCGGGAATTTCGGCGGATCTTCCGGCGGCGCGGGGGCTTGATTCCGCCGCCCGGCGAGGCATACTGGCTTCGGCCGAGGAGGGACCCCCCATGGCGTACTGGCTCTTCAAGACCGAGCCGTCCGACTACTCCTTCGACCGGCTCCTCGAGGAGGGGCGCACCGTGTGGGACGGGGTGAAAAACGCCCTGGCCCTGCGCCACCTCCGGCAGGTCCGCCGGGGCGACGAAATCGCGATCTATCACACCGGCGACGAAAAGGCCGTCGTGGGGATCGCCCGCGCGGCGGCCGACGCCGCCGGGGACGCCGTGGACATCGTCCCCGTGCGGCGCGCGGGACCGGTGCCGCTGTCGGCCGTGAAGGCGGATCCGCGCTTCCGGACCTTTCCGCTCGTCCGGATGGGGCGCCTGTCCGTCATGCCCGTTCCGGAGGAGCTCTGGCCGGCGCTGACGGGAGGGCGCCCGCGGGCCGGCCGATGAAGCTTCTCGATTTCCTGGCCCTCGAGTGTCCGTTTCTTCTGCCCGCGGCGCGATCGGCCGCGCGCCGGCGGCTCGGGCCCCGGGAGACGCGCCGGGCGCTTCTCGAGGCCGTCGAGCGCGCCTGCCGGATGGGACGCGCGGAGGGACGCAGCGTCCTCTACCCCGGAACCTCCGCCGCCCAGGCCGCCGGGTGGACGCTCGAGGCGCTTCGCGAGGCCGTCGAAGGGTACTTCCGGCGCGAGGAGCTGCGGGCGTCTCTGACGCGCCAGGAGCGCCTCGAGATGTTCCGCGTGATGCTTCTCTCCCGCGCCGTGGACGATCTTCTCAAACGGCTCTTCCAGGAAAAGAAGATCGCCTGGGAGGGATATCCTTCGCCCCAGAAAGGATTCCGGGCGTTCGGGCAGGAAGCGGCCGTGGGGCTGGCTCTGCGGCTCCGGCGCGGGAGCGAATCGGGGGACATCGCCTGCCCGCTCATCCGGGGCCTGCCGATTCTTCTGATGTATCTCGACGATCCGCTCCACGCGGTCCTGGCTCAGGTGGGCAAGAAGGGAACGCCGATGGACGGGAGGGATCTTCACGTAGGGGATCTCTCCCGCGGGCTTCTTCCGCCGGCGGCCCCTCTGGCCGTGGGCGTCCAGACGCTCGTCGGAATGGCCTACGCGGCGCATCTGCGGGGGGAGGACCGGGTGTTTCTGGCGGTGATGGGCGAGGGGGGAACCTCGCTCGGCGAGTGGCACGAGGCGGTCAACTTCGCCGCGGTGCGCCGGCTGCCGGTGATCTTCGTCGTCGAGAACAACCGCTGGGCGCTCGGGACGCACTGGACGGAGCAGACGGCCGCGCCGCGCTTCGCGCTCAAGGCGGCCGGCTACGGCCTTCCCGGGACGACCGTGTTCGGAAACGACCCCGACGAGGTGGCGGCCGCGGCGGCGTGGGCGGCGGAACGCGCGCGGGCCGGGCGGGGGCCCACGCTTCTGGAGCTGGCGACCTACCGCCGGGCCGGGCACGCGCATCACGACGACGACCGGTACCACGGCGCTCCGGGCCTGCCGGGCTACGAGCTCGAGGAGGAGCGCCGGCTCTGGGAGGCGGCCGATCCGATCGCGCTCTACGAGGCGCGTCTCCGCCGGGAGGGTCTTCTGGACGACGAGGGCGCCGCGCGCCTGCGGGAGGAGGCGGCGCGGCGGGTGGCCGAAGCCGAGCGCGCCGCGGAGGCGGCGCCCTGGCCGGGTCCGGAGGATTTTCTGGGGCGCGTCGAGGCCCCCCGCGTGGAACCGGCCCCGGCTGCGGTTCCGGAACGGACGCGCGCCATGACCTACGACGAGGCGATTCGGGAGGCGCTCGTCGAGGCGATGGAGCGGGATCCGCGGGTCTTCGTGCTCGGGGAGGACGTGGGGGGGCGCTACGGCGGCGCCTTCGGGGTGACGCGCGGACTGGCGCGGAAGTTCGGCCCCGAGCGGTGCCTCAACACGCCCCTTTCCGAATCGGCGATCGTCGGCTGCGGCGTGGGGGCGGCGCTGGCCGGGATGCGTCCCGTGGTCGAAATGCAGTTCGCGGATTTTCTGGCCTGCGGCTTCAACGCGCTCGTCAACAACGCGGCCAAGATCCACTGGCGCTGGGGGCGCCCGGTGCCGCTCGTCGTGCGTCTCCCGTACGGAGGCGCCACGGGCGATCTGCGCCGGCTTCTGGGCGGCGGTCCCTTCCACTCGCAGTGTCCGGAAGCCTGGTTCCTGCGCGCGCCGGGGTGGAAGATCGTGGCTCCGTCCACCCCGTCGGACGCGAAGGGGCTCCTCACGGCGGCTCTGCGGGACAACAATCCCGTCATCTACCTCGAGGCCAAGGGGCTTTACGGATTCTTCCGTCCCGACCTGCGCGAAGAGGTTCCCGTGGGGGATTTCGAGGTTCCCCTGGGACGGGCGGCGGTGCGGCGGCCCGGGCGGGACGCGACGATCCTGACCTACGGCGCGATGGTCTACGCGGCGCTCGAGGCGGCCGGGACGCTGGCGGGAGAGGGGATCGAGGCGGAGGTGATCGATCTCCGGACGCTCTGGCCGCTCGACGAGGAGCGGATGCTCGAGTCCGTGGCGCGGACGCACCGGGTGGTGATCCTGCACGAGGACACGCGTCGGGGCGGCGCCGGGGCGGAGCTGGCGGCGATCCTGGCCGAGAAGGCGTTCTGGGATCTTGATGCCCCGCCGGCCCGCGTGGCGGCGCCCGACACGCCGGTTCCCTACGCGCCTCCGCTGGAGCACGCGTTTCTTCCCAAGGCGGCCGACGTCGCCGCCGCGGTCCGCCGGCTCGTCGAGCAGAGTTCCTGAGGCGTTCCGGCGACACATGAGCCATGCATCGGTGTATTATCTATTAAGAGAGGCGGTTGGGGCGGGGAGGAGGGGACGATGATCCTTCCGGCGATCGCGGCGGCGCTGTGCGCGGCGTCGCAGGCCGCGGGTTCGTGCGACGCGGCGCGCAAGACGAACGTCGAGTTCCGCCGCGAGGTGGATTCCTGGCTCACCCCGCATCTGGCCGAGTGCACGCTCTGCAGCGGGGGCACGTGCTGCCGGGAGGGGTTCGACCGGCGCGAGGCGGCGCGCCGGAAATTCGAGGAGTGGAAGAGCAAGCACGCCCCTCAATGCGCCGTCTGCGCTGCGAAGCTCTGCGGGATGCCGGATCATGCCTGGAGCGAAACGGAGGCCGCCGCCAAGGAGCGCCATCGCGAGCGGTGCCGCAAGTGCGAGTTCGATCCGGCCCGGTGCGAGGCCTGGCGCAAGGATCTCGAGGAGGCGCGGGCGCGCCACGAGGAGTGGAAGCGCGAGCATGCGGTGCTCTGCGACAAGTGCGGCCCGGAGTGCGACGAATGGCGCCGCGTCGTTCAGCAGGTTCAGGCGCGCGCGGAGGACGCGGTCCGGAAGCACCGGGACCGGTGCGGCGACTGCCGCGCGGCTCCCGGGTCCTGCGAGCGTTCCGGGCAGCTCCGGCAGGAGGCGATCCGCGACCGCCTGGCCGCGTGGAAGAAACACCAGGAAACCTGCCCCGCCTGCGTCCGGGGTCCGAAGCTCCCGGCAAGCCGGTAGGGCCGGGCGCCGCTAGGCGCCCTTGACGGCCGCCGCGATCGCCGCGGCGTCGATCCCGCAGTACCGCAGAAGCTCGTCGGGTTTCCCCGATCGGGGCATCCGCCGCACGGCCAGGATCTTCGGGGCCAGTCCCAGGGCGGCCACCGCCTCGCCCAGTCCGCCCGCCTCTCCGTGGTCCTCGACCGTAATGAGGCGTCCCGTTTCCGCGGCGGCCTTCCGGAGGGCGGTCTCGTCGAGCGGCTTGACGGAGTAGGCGTCGATCACCCGCACCGCGATCCCCTCCTTGGCCAGGAGGTCGTGCGCCTTGAGGGCTTCGAAGACCGTGACCCCGCCGGCGACGATCGTGGCGACGTCCTTGGGGGAGCGCCGCAGCGTCTTGGATCCTCCCACCGGGAACGTCTCGGTGCTCGGGTAGAGGACGGGCGTCTTGGGCCGCGAGAGACGCAGATAGACGATGCCCTCCGTGCGGGCCGCCGCGACGGTAAGGCGCTCGGCCGCCACCGCGTCGGCGGGGTACAGAACGGTCGAGCCGAAGACGGAGCGGAACATCGCCAGATCTTCGAGTCCCATCTGGGAGGGGCCGTCCTCGCCGATCGACACTCCGACATGGGTTCCCGCGAAGACGAGATGGCGGGGACGGGAGTATCCGGCCATGCGGATTTGATCGAAGGCGCGCGTCAGGAAGCAGGCGAAGGTCGAGGCGAAGGGAATCTTGCCTTCCGCCGCCAGGCCGAGCGCCGCGCCGGCCATGTTCTGCTCGGCGATGAAGCATTCGACGAACCGGTCCGGGAAGGCCGCCTTGAACTTTTCCGAGAAGGTGGAGTTCTTGACGTCGGCGTCGAGGGCCACGACCTCGGAGCAGACGCGGCCGAGTTTCACGAGGGCGGTCCCGTAGGCTTCGCGCGTGGCGGCCTCCTGGCCGGGGGCGTAGGACGGGGCGAGCGCCGGATCGTCGGGCGACCATTCGCGGGGGGCCGGGGCGGAGCCGGGAACGGTCCGGGGCGGGACGGGGATGGCGATCCGGGGGTCGCCCACCTCGGCGAGCGCCTTCTGGAGCTCCTCGCCCTTCTTGAGGGGTTTGCCGTGCCAGTTCTCCTTGCCCTCCAGGAACGAGACGCCGCGGCCCTTGAAGGTGCGGGCGAGGATCGCGGTGGGCCGGCCGCGGGTGGCCCGGGCCTTCTCGAAGGCGCGGCGGATCTGCTCGATGTCGTGTCCGTCGATCGTGACGGCGTGCCAGTCGAAGGCCGCGAACTTGGCGGCGTAGGAATCGAGGTTGTGCTGGAGCATCGTGGGGCCGGACTGGCCCAGGGCGTTCACGTCGACGATCGCGCAGAGGGAGTCGAGTTTCTGGTACGCCGCCATCTGGGCGGCCTCCCAGACGGAGCCCTCGGCCATTTCGCCGTCGCCGAGGAGGCAGTAGACGCGGCTGGGAATGCCGTCCATGCGGCGGGCGATCGCGATGCCCACGGCGGCGGAGAGGCCCTGGCCGAGCGATCCGGTGGCCACTTTCACCCAGGGGGAAAGGGGCGTGGGATGTCCCTCGAGCGGGCTGTCGATGCGGCGCAGGGTGTTGAGGTCTTCCTGGATCGCGCCGGCCTCCTTGAGCGCGGCCCACAGGATGGGGGCGGCGTGGCCCTTGGAGAGCACGAAGGCGTCCGCGTGGCGCGCGCGGGGATTCTTCGGATCGAAGCGCATTTCCTCGAAGAAGAGGACCGCCATGAGGTCGGCCATGGACATGCAGGTTGTGGGATGTCCGCTGCCGGCCTCGGCGGTCGAGACGAGGCAATGGCGCCGGAGTTTCTGAGCCATCTGAGCGAGCTGGGCGGCGTCGGGCATATGTTCTCCAGGCTGGTCGTCCGCGCGTATGATAGTCCGGTCGGAGGGGATTGCAAGGGAAACGCGGACCTCGGGGCGCTTTCTTGACAGCCCCCGGAGGCGCCCCTAGCATTACGCGGGTGAGCGACCCCGCCCGACGCGCGCGCGCCACCGCCGGGATTCTGGTCGGACTGCTCCTGGCGGCTCTCGACGGAACGGTCGTGGCGACCGCCCTTCCGCGCATTCTCGACGAGCTTTCCGGATTCGACCTCTACTTCCTGCCGGCCACGGTTTTCATGCTTTGCCAGACGGTTTCGATGCCCCTCTGGGGTCGGTTTTCGGACCTTTACGGGCGGGGGCCGCTGCACCTTCTGGCGGTGGGGATCCTCGTCGCGGCGTCCGTCCTCTGCGGGCTTTCCCGCACGATGGGGGCCCTGGTGGCCTGGCGGTCGGTGCAAGGGCTGGGAGCGGGAGGCCTCATGGCGCTTTCCTTCACCATGATCGCCGACCTTTACGAGCAGGAGGAACGCGCCCGGATGCAGGGGGCGATTTCGAGCGTGTGGGGCGTGGCGGCGCTGTTCGGGCCGCTCGTCGGAGGATGGGTGACGCGGGTGTGGTCCTGGCAGGGCGTTTTTTATCTCAACGTTCCCGTGGGGATCGTGTCGGCCGCGCTGGTGCAGGCCTCCTGGGAGCGCCGGGCGCGGGGGACCGTGGGGCGGCCGGACCTGGCGGGGGCGTTTCTTCTGGCGCTGGCCTCCGCGGCGCTTCTGGCCGGCTTCGGGATCGCCGGCCGGGAAGCGCGCCTGTCGGGCTCCGCGATGGGAGCCTTCGGCGCGGCGGCGGTCCTGGCGGCGGCCCTCGTGGCCGTCGAGCGCCGCCGGCCGGATCCTTTCCTCGCGTACGACCTCTACCGGAACCGGCTCTTCGCGGCCGGGGCGGCCACCGGCGTGTGCGCGATGACGGCGCTTTTCGCGGCCGTCATGCACGTGCCGCTCCTGGTGGCGGGCGTGCTCGGGAAGTCCCTCGAGACGGGGGGATACATGCTCACGTGCATGATGGGGCCCTGGATCGTCTGCTCCGCGCTCACGCGCGTCCTGCTGGCGCGCTTTTCCTACCGGACGCTGGCCGTGACGGGGATGGCGCTGGCGGCGGCGTCGTACGCGCTCCTGGCCGGGGGTGCGCCGTCGATCGGGCTGGGGCGCGTGATCGCGGCCATGCTCGTTCTGGGCACCGGCCTCGGCCTCACGGTGGCGCCGCTTCTCATCGCGGTCCAGAACGCCGCGCCGCGCGAGCGCCTGGGGGCGGCAACCTCGCTGACGCAGTTCACCCGCTCGATGGGCGCCGCGCTGGGACTTGCGGTGATGGGCGGGCTTCTCACTTCCGCCTTCGGAGGCCGCGAGCCCGAGGGGATCATCAAATTCCGCGCGCACATGGATCCCGAGATGCTGCGCGCCGCGGTGGCGCCCCTGGCGGAGGGGCTTGCCAAGGTGTTCCGTTGCGCTCTGGCGATTTCTTGTTTCGGAGCCGTTCTCGCGTGCGCCATCCCCGGAGAGAAGGCGCGCGATCTCCGGGCGGGGGCCCGGCTTTCGGCGCCTTCCTCCGGGTAGGCGGTCCTCCCCCCCTCTCTCAGAAGTCGATCTGGAACCTCACCAGCGCCCCTACGTACCGGTCGTCGCCCCCGGCGGGGAGCTCGTCGCTGAACTTCTCCACAACGGCGTTGGGGGTGATTCTCACGTGGGGATTGAGATACCAATTGACGCCCGCCGTGAAGGTCGTGACCCGATCCGCGTTGCCCGCGGAGGGCGCGACTCCCGCGTCGAAAATCTCGTCGTCGATTTCCAGGCGCGCAACGCGGAACGCCAGCTCGAAGGCTCCCCACGTTCCGGCCGACGGGTTGAAGGGATTCCGCGGCACGATGCGGGCTTCGAGCGTCTTTTTTTCTCCCGTCAGGAGCCACGTGACGCTGACGTTCCAGGCCTTCAGATGGATGTCGTCTTCGTCGAGGGTGCCCTGCGTGACGGTGTCCGTACGACGGGCCCATTCGGCCCGCAGGCCGAACGACTCCCAGAGCCACGTCAGTTCGAGACCGATGCGCGTCCGGAGGCCGTCCACCGTTCCGGCCGTCGCATCGAGGAACTGGATCTGAAGTTCCGTGGTCGTCAGGTCGAAGGCCGTGGCCGAGGAGGCTCCGTCGACGTCTCCGACGGTTCCGGCGACCCCGAGGCGCAGTCCTTCGAGCGGGCTGATGCGGAGACGGGCGGCCAGATCCTTTTCGTCGTTGTTGTCGACGACCGCCCGGCCGGCGCCGTCGAAGGCGCCCGCCTCGTATTCGAACAGTCCTGAGGCCGCCTTGCCTGCGAACAGGAACCCGAGGTCCCGTCCCGGGGCCAGGCGGTCCAGCACGGAGCGTTCGACGAAGTCCGTGGCCCGGAGCGTGGTGGTCTGCTCCTGGCTGAAAGGTTCCTTGAACTGGCCTATTTTGAGGGTCAGCTCGGGCCAGCGGCTCCATCCGAGGTATCCGTCCTGGAGGGTTCCCGTCGTGGCGGACGCGGTCCCCGTCGGGAAATCCAGATACAACCGGAAGTCGAATTCCTGGAAGAGCTTGCCCTGGAGATCCACGCGCGCCTGACGCAGGTAGAGCGTGTCGGGATTGGCGCGGGCGGCGTCGGGACGGTCGAAGAGAGTCCGGTAATGGGCCAGCACGCGTCCCCCGAGGGTGGCCTGGAAGGTCCCGTCGTCCGTTTTGAAGCGGAGGCCCTCGCGCCAGGAGACCGAAACGGGCAGCCCATCGGCGGAGGACCTGGGTTTCTCGGGAGCCTTTTCGGCCGGCCGAGGAGGAGCGGGTTCCTGAAGCGCCAGGAGGACGGCAAGAGCGATCGTCGTCATAAGATCCTCGCAGTTCACCCGATCTCGTCCGAGGAGCGAAGGGAGCGTCCGGGGACGCGAAACCGCCGGATCGGAATCGGCGCGGCTCGCGGACCTTCCCCGGGGCCCCCGGAGTACAGTGGAAGGGGGGAACGAGCCGCCGCGCGGCGACCGGAATCGGCTGCATACGAAGGTTCCTTCGTGTCCTTCTATTTCGGGGCGTAAAGCCGATCGAAGACGCCGCCGTCGTCGAAGAAGTTCTTCTGGGCTTCCGTCCAGGTTCCGGCCACTTCCGCGATCGTGAACAGCTTCCGGAAAGGCGGGAGAGTTTGCCGGAACTTCTCGAGGATCGCCGGATTGGACGGCCGGTAATACCAGCGACCCATGGCTTCCTGGGCTTCGTCCGTGTAGAGATACTCGATGAAAGCGCGGGCGATGTCGGCCGTTCCGTTGACGGCGACGTTCTTGTCCACGATCGCCACGGGCGGCTCCGCCCGGATCGAATCGGGGGGATAGACGATTTCGAAGCGGTCCTCGGCGAACTCCCGCACCGCCAGGTGCGCCTCGTTTTCCCAGGCGATCAGGACGTCTCCGATTTTTTTCCGGACGAAGGTGGTCGTGGCCCCGCGGGCCCCCGTGTCCAGAACCGGAGCGTTCGCATAGAGCCGCCGGACGAAATCCTCGGCCTGGGCGGCGTCGCCGCCGTTGCGGGTGATATGGCCCCACGCGGCCAGAAAGTTCCAGCGTGCCCCGCCCGAGGTTTTCGGATTGGGCGTGATCACCGCCACGCCGGGCCGCGCCAGGTCCTCCCAGCTTCGGATCTGCTTGGGATTTCCCGTCCGGACGAGAAAAACGATCGCGGACGTATAGGGCGACGAGTTGTTCGGAAACGCCTGCTGCCAGTCGGGTCGAAGAAGACCGTGGCGTGCGAGGATGTCGATATCCGGAGCCAGGGCGAGCGTTACGACGTCCGCCTTCAGACCGCCGAGAACGGAGCGTGCCTGGGCGGCGGAGCCCCCATGGGAGCTTTTGACGACGACCGTGCGTCCGGTCTTGGCCTTGTAATGCGCGGAAAAGCGCTCTCCGATTTCCTTATAGAGCTCTCGCGTGGGGTCGTAGGAGACGTTCAGGAGGGTGACGGTTTGTCGTTCTCCTGAAGGTTTGCCGCAGGCGAACGCCATCGGCAGGGCGAAAGACAGAGCCAGAAACGCGGGCGAAATGCGCATGAGATCCTCCTTCGGGGTTCATCGTGTTCATGGACCGCAGGCGGAGAAAGGGGGCCCGCCGAAGGAGGGACGCTGTTCGGGACTGCCGGAGAACGCAAACTACGGGGAAAGCAGGCCACGACGCCCCCGCGGACGGACCCCCGACGTACAGAGGCCCGTCGCGATACACCGCGGAGACGCCGAGCGGTAAAGCATGGGTTGCCTTATAGGATCGTCGCGCGGTCGTGTCAAGGGGAAAAAGGGCGCGAGCGTCCACGGTCGGCGCCGGTGCGTTCTCCCCGTGAAGCTTCGGTTTTGTCTACTCGCTCCGGAAGGCGCTGTGCTACCATGACGCCATGCGCGCGTCCCCCGCCGCGGCGGCGCTGGCCTTTCTGGCGGCCTGCGGAGCGCCGCTTCCGCCGGCGGCCCGCACGGGGAGCGCGCCGGATGGAAAGCGTTCCATGAAACACACCAACCGGCTCATCCACGAGAAAAGCCCGTACCTCCTTCAGCACGCCCACAACCCCGTGGACTGGTATCCGTGGGGTTCCGAGGCGTTCGAGAAGGCCCGCGCCGAAGACAAGCCCATCTTTCTCTCGATCGGCTACTCCACCTGCCACTGGTGCCACGTCATGGAACGGGAGTCGTTCGAGGACGAGGAGGTCGCCCGGCTCCTCAACGAGCACTTCGTGTCCATCAAGGTGGACCGGGAGGAGCGGCCGGACGTGGACCAGATCTACATGACCGCCGTCCAGGCCATGGGCCAGCACGGGGGCTGGCCGCTTTCGGTCTGGCTGACGCCGGACCGCGAACCCTTCATGGGCGGCACCTACTTTCCCAAGGAGGACCGCTTCGGGCGGCCGGGCTTCATGACCGTCCTGCGCCGGATCGCCGACCTCTGGAAGGACCGCAAAGGCGACATCCGCCGCGAGGCGCGCCAGCTGGCGGAGATCCTGCGGCGGGAGACGGGCGCCGCCCGTCCGGGGGGGCTGGATCCCGAACGCGCCCTTCACCGCGCCTTCCTCCAGATCCAGCAGAACTTCGAGCCCGCCTACGGCGGCTTCTCCCACGCGCCCAAGTTTCCGCACGGGACGACGATCCAGTTTCTTCTGCGCTACCACCTCCGGACAAAATCGGCCGAAGCGCTCGAAATGGCCGAGAAGACCCTCACCGAAATGGCCCGCGGCGGCCTCTACGATCAGCTCGGGGGAGGCTTCCACCGGTATTCGACCGACGCGCGATGGATCGTGCCCCACTTCGAGAAGATGCTCTACGATCAGGCGACGCTCGCGGTCGCGTACCTCGAGGCCTGGCAGGCGACGGGGCGGCCGCTCTACGAGCGGATTCTCCGCGAGACGCTCGAATACGTGCTCCGCGACATGACGTCCCCGGAGGGCGCGTTCTACTCCGCCGAGGACGCCGACAGCGAGGGGATCGAAGGCAAGTTCTACGTGTGGAATCCCGCGCAGGTGCGGCAGGTCCTGGGCGAAAAGGATGCCGAGCGGTTCTGCCGCGCCTTCGACGTGACGCCGGAGGGCAACTGGGAACCCTTCGAGGAGTCGATCCCCCGCCATCAAAGCGTGCTCCGGCTCGTCGAGGACGGAAGCTTCGACGACCTGCGCCGCAGGATGTTCGAAGCCCGGTCGCGGCGGGTGCGCCCCGGCCGGGACGACAAGGTCCTGACCTCCTGGAACGGGCTCATGATTTCGGCCTTCGCGCGCGCGGCGCAGGTCCTGGAGGAGCCCCGGTACCGCGAGGCCGCCGCGCGGGCCGCGCGGTTTCTCCTCGCGCGCCATGTCCGGGAAGGGGTCCTTCTTCGGACGTCGCGCCTGGGGGAGGCCAAGATCGAGGGGTACCTCGACGACCACGCCTTTCTGGCCGCGGCGCTCCTGGATCTTTACGAGACGACGTTCGACGCCGCCTGGCTTGCGGAGGCTCGACGCTGGGCGGATCGCGCGGCGGAGCTTTTCGGGGACGCCCAGGCCGGCGGGTTCTACGTGACCGCGGCGGGGCGGGAGGATCTCATCGCCCGGATGCGCGAGGACTACGAGGGGCCGATGCCGACGGCGAATGCGACGCTCGCGCTCGTCTTTCTGCGGCTTCATCATCTGACGGGAGAGGACGCCCTCCGCGGGCGGGCGGAAAAGACGCTTGCGTCCTACGCTTCCGCGCTGGAGCGCTACCCGGCGGGGCATGCGACGATGCTCATGGCGGCGGACTTTCTGGTGGGGCCGGTGCGGGAGGTGGTGGTCAGCGAGGGGCCCGGAGAGGACGCGCTCCTTCGGGCGGCGCGGCGGCCGTTCGCTCCGCGGAAGGTCGTGGCGCGGGCGGCGGCCGGGGCGCCGCCGCTTCCCCTGCTGGAAGGCCGGGGGCCCGTGGGGGGCAAGGCGGCGGCCTATGTCTGCGAGAACCGGACCTGCCGCGCGCCCGTGACGGAGCCCGGGGAGCTGGAGGCGCTGCTTCGGCCATGAGGGAAGGCGGACCGGTTCCGGCCGCGCTGGCGGCGGGGGGCTGGGTGGGGCTGGTGCTCTTCCTCGGCTGGCAGGAGCTTTTCGTGGAGATCGACCGCCGCTGGCCCACGGTCTGGTGGTTCCGCGTGCCGGCCACGCTGCTTCTGGGCCTGGCGGTGCTCGTCTTCGCGCTGGAGTTCATGATGCAGGAGATGACGGTGCGCCGCTGGGCGACCAGCGCGGCGGTCTTCGCCGTCTTCGGCGTTCTTTTCGCGGCGGCCGGGATCTTCAACCCCGAAACGCTCCACCTGCCGCGGTGGGTGCTCCTTCCCGTGGGGGCGTACTACCTGCTGGCGGCCGCGACGGCCGCGGCGGCGGTGCGGGACGCCGCATGAACGCCGTTGGCCGGCTGGGCCGGGCGCTTCTGGCGGCCGCGGCCTTGGCTCTGGCTTCCTGCGGAGGAGCCGATCGGCCGAGTCTGGCTCCCGCCCGCGTCACTTACGAGTGCCCCGCCTGCGGGAAGACCCGGACGGTGGACGCGGGCTCGCCCGCCCCCGAATGCTGCGGCAAGACCCTCCAGCGGTAGGTGCGCCCGCGGCCCTTACCTCAGGATGCCCCGCCGGACCAGCTCCAGCTCCTGCCGGTTCGTGACGACCTCCGAAAGCTCCTTGCGGGCGGCCGCCAGCTGGCTTTCGAGTTCCCGGATGCCCTTGCGAAGTTCCTCCAGGCGGTCCCCCAGGGCTTCGTCCGAAAGGTCGGCGGCGCGCAGCGTCTCCTCGACCTTCCGGCGCGCGTCGCGCTGCGCGTCTTCCAGGCGCTCCATGAGATCCACGACCTTCTTGACGAGGCCGCGGATCGCGGCGGCTTCCTGGGCGTCCTCGATCCGGAGCGCCTCCATGGCGCGGTTGACGCGCTCCTCGGACGACCCGCCGCGGCCGCGCTCCCGGTCGCCGGTCTCGACGCGGACCACGGTCTGGAAGTTCTTCATGATCTCGTCGAACTTGGTCTTCTGGGCGTCCCTGAGGGTCTCGCGGACTTTGGCGAGGGTTTCGTCGCGGGTCTTCTGCATCCAGGCGGTCCATTCCTCGGCGGGGTTGCCGCCGCCCTGGCGGTTGCGCCAGAAGTTCCGGATCTCCTCGCGCACGCTGTCGCGGATCGCGTTGATGCGGGAGACCTGATCGTCGTTGAGGTCGAGCTGGGTCTTGAGCTCTTCCGTGGGCGGCAGCCAGCTTCCGCGGAAGCCGCCCGCCCAGGGCGGGGATCCGCCTCCACCCCGGGAGCCGAAGCCGGAGAGGAGACGGCTCATCTGATCGAAGCGCTGGCGCTGCTCCTCGGTGAGAGCCGCACGCAGCTCCTCGTTCTGCTTCTTGAGGATCTCCCGCACCTTGGCCGCCTGCTCCTCCGAGAGCTGCAGGGTTTCCCGCAGCCGCTGCGCCAGGCGCTCCGTCGGATCCTCCTGGGATCCTCCGGCCTGGACCAGAGAAAGAATCCACGCCGCTCCGACCGCCGCCCACGTCGTCATAATCCCTCTCCTAATCGTGATATCTCTGAATCTCCAGGTACTTCCGGTACTGTTCGGGGGTCAGCACCTTTTCGATGTCGCGGTTCTGCTCCTCCCGCAGGGATCGGAAGAAGACGCGCACTTGACCGGGGTCTCCGCCGGTCTTGCGGACTTCGAAGAACTCCCGCTTGCGGGCCCGGCCGGCGGCGAAGGCGGCCTCGACGGCGCGGGCCTGCTCCTCGGAAAGCTCCAGAAGCTGGCGGAGGGCGGCGACCCGGCGCTCGGCGTCGGCCCGGGAACGGCGCTCGCGTTCCTCGGCCATGAGGCGCTCCAGCTTCTCCTTCTGCTCCGGCGTGAGAATCGCCAGCACCCGGTCGCGGGAGCGCTGGTGGGCGTCCCGCATGGCGCGCCCGTAGGCTTCGATGTCCCGGCGCGTCTCCCCGAGGATGAGATCGAGCTGCCGGTCCTGCTCCTCCGTCAGATCGAGCTCCTCGGCGAATCGCTGGACGGAGAACTGCTCGCTGTAACGGTGCCAGCCTTCAGGCTCCCCGGAGGGAGCGGCCCCGCCGCGCGCGAGCTTCGGGCGCAGCGCCACGCCCAGGCAGGTGCCTCCCGCGAAGAGGGCCGCCGAGAAGACGAAGATCCAGAGCTTCATCGACGGGCCTCCTGGAGGAAGAGGGTCGCCAGGAGATGGCGGTCCGAGGGCGGAAGGGACGGCTCCGGGGGCGCCAGGAGGGTTCCGAGGTCATACCGCGGCCGCGGGGGCTCCAGGGACGCCAGGGCCCAGGCGGCCAGGGGGAGCACGAGAAGGCAGGCCGCGACGGCCAGGCGCTTCCACGGCGCCAGGGGCAGCCGCACGCGGAACGACGGCCGCGGCGTCCACGCCGCCCGCGCCCGCGCGAACGCGCCCGCCAGGCCTTCCAGATCTTCGGCCAGAAGGCGGCACTCGTCGCAGGCCGAAAGGTGAAGCGCGAGCTCCGCGTCCCGGCGGCCTTCGTAGAGCCGGTGGGCGGCCTCTTCACAGTGCATTGCGGGCCTCCTTCATCTTCCTCCACAACTCGCGCAGCTCCCGGCGCGCGCGGAAGAGCCTGGATTCGACCGTCCCGATCGGGATCTCGAGGGTCTCGGCGATCTCCTGATAGGAGAGCCCCTCGAGGTCCCGAAGGACCACGATCGTCCGGAATTCGTCGGACAGGCGGCCAAGCAGGCGCTCCAGCGCGGCCAGCGTCGGTCCCCCCTCCGAGGGCTCCTCCGGGCGGGGCGCCTCGATCTCGGGGAGGGACTCGGCCGGCACGGGCGCGCGGCGCCGTCGCCGCGCCCGCAGCGCCTCGTTGACGGCGATGCGGTAGAGCCACGTGTAGAAGCTCGAATCGCCGCGGAACCGGCCCAGGTTCCCATACGCCTTGAGGAACACCTCCTGCGTCACGTCCTCGCTCTCCGCGGCGTCCCCCAGGATGCCGCGAACCAGACGGTACACCTGCGACTGGTAGCGGGAGACGAGCTGCCCGAAGGCCTCCCGATCCCCTCGCTTCGACCTACGGATTAAACCCGGGTCGTCCACAGTCGTTCCGTCGCTCAATTGGATTCCTCCGGCGCCGACTTATTCCCGAACAGGGCAAAACCCGGGAGCGGAACTTCGGGGGTGCCTGGGACCCTCTTTTCGAATATCGTCAAAATCGGCATCCTCTTCTGAGACAACACCGCGGGGCGCAGAGTTCGTCCCGGGATCCGGAACGTCTTTACTCGGGCGGGGCCCCGGACTTACTCTAAAGGAAAGCGATGGAAGCGCCCGGCTCCCAGAGCCCGAACCCGGCTCCCCCGGAGGCGCCGTCCGGACCGCCGTCCTTGCCGTGGTGGCGGCGCAAAGTCTTCGTCCTGCCGACGGCGACCGTGGCGGTTCTTGGGGCGATCGTTTTTTTTCTCGGGCCGCCGATCGCCGGCGCGATCGCGGCCTCCCAAATCCGATCAACCCTGGAGCGCGAACTGCAGGCGGACGTGTCGGTGGGCGACGTTTCGCTTTCCTGGTCGGGGAGGGTCCGGCTGACCGACCTGGCGATTCGCCCCCGCGGCGCGGGCTTCTCGGGACCGCTCCTGGAGATCGCGGCGATCGAGGCTTCCGTCTCCCTGCGGTCGGCGTTGCGCGGAGAGTATCGCGCGGAGGCGGACGTGATCCGGCCCGTGGTGCGGATCGAGCGCGGCGAGAACGGGAGGTTCAATTACGAATTCCCGGAGCCTCCGGAGGAGGTCCGCCGCCGGCGGCGCCGCCGCGCGGGTGAGCCGCCTCCGTCCGTCCGCGCCACGATTCGGGTCCGCGACGGCGAGATCCGGGTCCGCGGCGGCGGGCGCGAGACGGTCTTCTCCGGGGTCTCGCTGGAGGCCTGGATCGAGTCGCTGGAGCAGCCGGTGGGATTCGCGCTTGCGTTTGCGGATCCCGCCGGGGGCCGCCTCTCCGCGCGGGGGGAGTATGACGCCGAGTCCGCTTCGGGACGGCTGTCGGCCCTTGTCGAGGACGTGACGCTTTCGGGGTTGGGAGGGATCCTCGGAGTCTGGGCGCCCGGAACGTCTCTGGGGGGCATCGCCCGGGGCTCCTTCGAGTACCGGTCTCGGGGGATTCCGCGCTTCGAAGGCCGGGGACAGCTGGAGGTGAAGGATCTGGCGCTCGAGCGGAGCGGCGGAAGGGTGCGGCTGGACCGTCTGGTCCTTCTCCACGAGGGAAGCCTCGACGAAAAGGGGAGCGGCCGGCAGGCGGTGACGATGGCGGCGGGCAAGATCCTGGTGGGCTCGGGTTCGGTCGAGTTGGGCGCGTTCTCCCCCGCGGCGGTGAAGGCGGATTTCGAATCGGACCTTTCGGCGGCGTCGAAGGCGTTCGAAGGAAGGTGGGCCGGGCCCGCCCTGGAAGGGATCGTGCGCGTGCGGGGAAGCCTGGAGGCGGCAGGCGAGGGACCGGCCAAGGCGCGCTGGAGCGCCGATCTTCAAGGGGAGTCGATCGCGGCGGACCTGAGCGGCCGGCCGGCGCGCCTGGGTTCCGTCCGGATCGAGGCGGCCGGAACGGTGGAAGACAACGGGCGGCCGTCCGGATCCGTTTCGCTGCGGGTCGGTGAGGGGATATCCGCGCGGGTGGATCTCGCGGCGCCCGCCGAAGGCGAGGCGGCGCGGCGGGTGGACGTGCGGGCGGAAGCGGACCTGACCGAGGCCGGCCGGATCGCCGGCGGGGCGGTCGGATTCCGGCCCGGGGTGCGGCTGGAGGGAAAAGCGGCGCTCCGGGGCCGGGCGACGCTTCGGGACGCGGGGGAGTGGAGCGGCGAATTGACCCTGAATGCCGAGAACGTCCGGGCGGTGGACGCGGAGGGGCGCCGGCGGGAGGTGGAGCGCTCGCTCGTCGGGAAGCTGACGTGCAGTTGGGACGGCTTGTCGGGCCGGCTGCGGGTTCCGTCGCTCGAGGTTGCGACCGAATGGAGTCGTCTGGAGGCATCGGGGGAGGTTTTGCGTGCGGACCGTCCGAGGCTTCAGCGACTCTTCGTGAAAGGAACGGCGGACCTCGAAAAGGCGGGGGCGATTCTGGCCTTCGTGGCCGCCGAGCCGCCGGCACTGGGCGGCCGGGCGGAGGCGACCGTTCGGTTCGAAGAGGGCAAGGTTCGAGCGGAGGGGGCGGCTCAGGCGCTCGTTATGGGGCGGGAAGGGGTTCCGACGGACGCGACGCTGGCGCTCGAAGGGCGGATCGAGTTCCCGCCGGAGGGACTGCGGGCGGAGATCGAGTCCGGGACATTCGCCGGGTCCCGGCCGGGGGCATCGGTGCGGGGCGGCATGGCGGGTCGGATATCGTACTCCGGGGGCAAAGCGACGGGGACGCTCGGGGTGCGGGATCTGGAGATCGGCGACGGCCGGAAGGTTCTGGCGCGCGAGCCGCGGGTGGATCTGGAGCATGACGTGACGTTCGGCGCGGGCGGGATGGAGATCCGGAAGCTGGGGCTCGTTTCGCGCGCGCTTCGTCTGGAGGCGGCGGGTCGGGCGGGTTCGGGCGGGTGGGATCTCTGGGCGCGGGGGCGGTATGTGCCGGAGGCGCTCGGGGCGGCGCTGCGGCCCTGGTGGGCCGGGCGGCTCGAAGGGGCCGAGGAGCGCGAGTTTGAAGCGAGCCTCCAGGCTCCGGCGGGGGAGGGCGGTCTTTGGGCTTTCCTGAGGCGGGCGCGCGGCGAGGCGCGGGCGGACCTGGCCCCGCTCACGGTGACGGGCATGACGGTGTCGGGCCGGGCCCAGGCGGAGCTGCGGGACGGGAGGCTCTCGGTGGCGGCGCCGCTTTCGGTGAACGGGGGAACGGCGCAGGTCACGGGGACATGGGACCTGCGGGGGCAGGAGGCGGGGCCGCGGAGTTCGGTGGCGGTGCGGGCGCAGGGCGTGCGGGCGAACGCGGAGATGGGGCCTTTTCTCGAGAAGATCAGCCCGATTTTCCACACCGTGAACGGGACGGTGGAGGGCGCCCTGGAAGGGGAAGCGGCGCTCGAGTGGGCGGCGTCGGCGGAGCGGGGCGTCCAGGCGGCGCTCGAGGCGCTGAACGGGAAGGCGGTTTTCGCGGCGCGGGATCTGGCGGTGACGGGATCGCCCGCGGTGGTCGAGCTCCTGGGGGCGCTGGGAGAGGAGGGGACGGTCCGGGGAGAGCTTCTGGCGACGGACGTTCGGGTGGGGACGGGCCGGTGCGCTTACGACGGGATGACGCTGCGGCTGGCGCGATACCAGTTGCGGTTCACGGGGTGGGTGGGGTTCGACGGGAAGATGGCGCTTCTGGTGGAGATGCCGCTGACGGAACGGTTCCTGCGGCGGTATCCCCGTCTGGAGAAGTTGGCGGGCAGGACGTTCTTCGTGGCGCTCGAGGGGACGGTGGCGCGGCCGCGGCTGGATCTGGATCGGGCGATTCAGGAGCTTCTCCGCCGGGCGCTCGAGGGGGCGGCGCAGGAGAAGCTGGAGGACGCGATCCGGCGGCTTCTCGAGCGGCGCAAGGACCGGTAGGCGGGGTCGGATTTCTTTCGCCCGGGGGGCGGCCGGGCGTATACTCCCGGGATGCTCAAGGGGCTGTTCGCGCGCCCGGGGCGGCCTCCGGAGGCGTTCACCTCGGCCGGGCGGATCCCCGAGCTTCTCCGGGAGAGGGACGTCTGCCTCTGGGCGGACTTCGAGTCGCCCACCGAGGAGGAGCGCCGCGTGATGGAGACGGCGTTCGGGTTTCACCCGGTCGCGCTCGAAAGCTGCTGGGCGCACGCCAATCATCCCCGTCTTCAGGATTATGGAGACTATCTCTATCTCGTCCTGCACGCGGTGCGGTCGGTCCGTCCTCTGAAGACCGACGAGATCGACGTCTTCCTGGGGCGCTCGTTCCTGGTGACCTGCCACGACGGGCCGTCCGCGGCGCTCGCGGAAGTCCAGCGGCGGGCGCAGGAGGTAGAGGGGCTGCTTCGCCGGGGCCCCGACCGCGCTCTGGCGGAGCTCGTGGATCGGATCACGGAAGACTATGTGGAAGCCATCGAGCGGCTGGACGATGCGATGGACGGACTGGAAGACCGGCTCTTCCGGAGCCCGGGCCGCGCGGCGCTGCGCGAGGTGCTCTCGTTCAAGAAGGACGTTCTGCACTTCCGGAGGATCGTGGGTCCGCAGCGGGAGGTGCTCGGGCGCCTGGCGCGGATGGAGTTCCCGCAGGTCAGCCGCGAAGAAGCGGTCTACCTTCGGGACGTGCACGACCGGACGGTCCGGGTGGCGGAGATGCTCGAGGCGTTCCGGGACGTTCTGACGAGCGCGATGGAGGTTTATCTCTCGGTGGTTTCCAACCGCATCAACGAGGTGGTGCGGACGCTGACGGTCTTTTCGATCATCCTGATGTCCACGTCGCTGGTGGCGGGGATCTACGGGATGAACGTGGATCTTCTGAAGACGGGGACGAAGGCGGACTTTTACCTTCTCCTGGGCGTGATGGGGGCGATCGCGGGGGCGCTTCTGTGGGTTTTCCGGAGGCGGGCATGGATTTGAAGGCGCACCATGATCTCATCCGGAGCCAGTTCGCGATTCAGGCGCGGGCGCATCCCCGGACGGCGCCGCTGCGGCGCGCCGAGAACGTGGCGCCGATGGTGGACCTGGCGGCGCCGGCGCCGTCGGACCGGGTACTGGACGTGGCGTGCGGCTGGGGTTTCGTGGCGCTGGCGTTCGCGCCGCGGGTGCGGTCGGTGACGGGAGTAGACCTGACGCCCGAGATGGTGGAGCTGGCGCGGCGGGAAGCGGCCCAGCGGGGCGTGCGGAACGTCGAGGTCGAGCTCGGGGCCGCCGAGGACCTGCGGTTCGGGGCGGGGTCGTTCGAGATCGCGACCTGCCGGTTCACGTTCCACCACTTCGCCGACCCCGAGCGGGCGCTGTTTGAAATGAAGCGGGTGCTGACGCCCGACGGCCGGATCGTGCTTTACGACTATGTGGCCGCCGCGGACGAGCGCAAGGCGCTCCTTCACAACGAGATCGAGAAGGCGCGGGACCCCTCGCACGTGAAAATGTATTCGGAGCGCGAGTTCGAGGGCTTCTTCCGGAAGTGCGGCCTGGAGTCCCGGGGGCGGGTGGTGACGCTGCTCAAGCGGGACTTCGACGCGTGGATGGATTTCGTGGACGCGGACGCGGGCCGGCGGGCGAAGGTGCGCCGGATGCTCGAGGAGACGATCGAGGGGAACAAGGCCGGGCTGGCGCCGCGGCGGAGGGGGGAGCATCTGACGTTCACGCACACGGCGGTGGCCTGGCGGCTGGTGCCGAAGGGGTAGGCGCGCCTCAGCGGGCGTCGTCTTCGGCGATCGGGGGCGGCGGCGCGGTGGCGGCCAGGAGCGCGACGGTTTCGGGGAGCGGGGCGCAGATTTCGCAGAGCCGGATTTCGAGCGTGGCGCCGGCCTCGACGAGGGTGACGTGGAGGCGGGCGCGTTCGCGGCGGCAGCGTTCGCACTCCATGGAGCCCTCCTCGAATTCCGCCGGCCCGCGCGGTTTACCGCGCGGCGGCGACTTCCGGAAGTTCCGCCAGGATTTTCTCCAGGATCGCGTCGGGCCGGATTCCCTCGGCCTCCGCCTCGAAGTTGAGGATCAGGCGGTGGCGCAGGGCGGGGAAGGCGGCCTCGCGGATGTCGCCGAAGGAGACGTTGTAGCGTCCCTTCATGAGGGCGAGGATCTTGCCCGCGCGCACGAGAGCCTGGGCGCCGCGGGGGCTGGCGCCGTACCGCAGATACTTGCGGGCCACGGGGCTTCCCTCCGACGGGTGCGTGGCCAGAACCAGGCGCGCGGCGAACTCCTTGACGTGGGACGCGATGGGGACCTCCCGGGCGAAGGCGCGCATCTCGAGGATGTCCGGGCCGGCGAGGACCGGCTGGGGCTGGGGCGTCTCGCGGCCGGTGGTGCGGTCGATGACCTCGAGGAGCTCTTCGAGCCGCGAGGCGGGCACTTCGATCTTGAAGAGGAAGCGATCCACCTGGGCTTCGGGCAGCGGGTAGGTTCCTTCCATTTCGATGGGGTTCTGGGTCGCCAGGACGAAGAACGGCTCCTCGAGGGGGTAACGGACGCCCGCGACGGTGACGGCCTTCTCCTGCATGGCTTCGAGGAGGGCGGACTGCGTCTTGGGCGTGGCGCGGTTGATTTCGTCGGCCAGGACGATGTTTCCGAAGACGGGCCCCTTCTGGAATTCGAAGTGTTTTCGGCCCTGGGCGTCCTCGACCACGATGTTGGTCCCGAGGATGTCGGCGGGCATGAGGTCGGGGGTGAACTGGATGCGCGAGAAGCGCAGGCGCAGGCACTGGGCGACGGTGCGCACGAGGAGGGTCTTGCCGATGCCCGGGACGCCTTCCAGGAGGGCGTGGCCTTCGGCGAGGATGGCCACGATCGTCTGGCGGACGACCTCCTCGTGACCGACGATGGCCTTGGCGATTTCGCGGCGGAGGGCTTCGACGTTTTCGCGGAACCGGCGGGCCTGTTCTTCGACGTTCATGGGAGGGGGATTATAGCACCCGCCGTGCGGGGCCCGGCTAGTACTTCTTGCGCAGGCGGGACGAGGGGATGCCCATTTCTTCGCGGTACTTGGCGATCGTGCGCCGGGCGGCCGTGACGCCGTGCTGTTCCTTGAGCTTGCGGACGATCTCGAGGTCGGAGAGGGGATTCTTCTTGTCTTCGGCGTCCACGATCTCGCGGATTTTCTCCATGAGCGCCAGCCGGGTCTGTTCGTCCGCGGGCGGCTCGGCGCCGGGCGGCGCGGGGCGGGCGGGTTCGGACCGGGGCGCGGCGGAGGCGAAGAAGAACTTCAGCGGGAAGATTCCGCGGGGGGTTTGGACCCACTTTTCGGAGATGGCGCGCGAGACGGTGGACAGATGGATCCCGAGCGCGTCGGCCACCTCCTGCATCTTGAGGGGTTTGAGGAACTCGATGCCTTTCTCGAAGAACTCCTTCTGGTGCTTGAGGATTTCGCTCGTGATGCGGTAGATGGTTCCGCGGCGCTGCTCGATGGCGCTGATAAGCTTGCGGCCGGCGTCCATCTTGCGCTTGAGGAACTCGCGTTCTTCCTTGGAGATGGCCGGTTCGCGGGACAGCTCCTCGAAGAGCCGCCGCTCGTCTTCGGAAAGTTTCCCGTGGCGGGCGAATTCCGCGGCCCGGGCCCGGTCGGCCGGGGTCAGGCGGCGGGCGCGGGCCAGATCCGCCAGGAGCGTACGTTCCTGGGGAGAGAACCGGTCCTCGGACGCCATGCGGGAGAGGCGCTCGCGTTCCTCGGGAGAAAGCTTCCGGTCCCGCAGCATCTCCTCATAGCTCTTGTTGAGCGAGATGGGCGGGAGCCATCCGTCCTCGAGCATGATCTCGTACTTGCCGTCCACCTGCTTGATGACGACCTCGGGGAAGACCTTGGGAACCTTGTCCGAGGAGAAGCCCGCGCCGGGTTTGGGGTTCAGGCGCGCGATCTCGGACACGAGGGATTTCACGTCCTCCAGCACGAGGTGGGGGTCGGGCTCCGGGGGATAGCCGAGCTCCGCCAGGACCTCGGGGTCGGAGGAGAAGGCCTTGACGATGCGCGGCAGGCGGTTGGCGCCCACGTCCTCGAAGTGGTTCTCGATGAGCTTGCGGAGCAGGGGGTATCTCGGATCGGCCACGTCGAGCTGCAGGAGCAGGCATTCCTTGACGCTGCGGGCCCCGACGCCCCGGGGTTCCATCTGCTGGACGATCGAAACGGCGTGTTCCAGCTTCCGGGCCAGGATTTCCGGAGGCTCCTTTTTGAGCTCCTCGGGCAGCGAGGCGATCATGTCCGGGGCGGCGGCGGCGAGGTAGCCGTTGTCGTCGATGTTCTGGATGACGTGTTCGCAGAAGGCGCGTTCCTCGGGGCCCAGCTCCAGAAGCGCGAGCTGATGGAGGAGGTGTTCCCGCAGCGAGGTCGATTCCTGGCAGAGGTTCTGGAGCATCTCGATCCGCCGTTCGGCGTCCTCGGCGGAGTCGGACCGGCGGGTCATGCGCTCGCTTTCGAGGAGCTGCTCTTCGACGGCCTCGAGCATCTCGCCCTGGGCGTCCTCCTCGGCGGTCTGCGCCGGTTCGGGGGCGGCCTCGGGTTCCTCGACGTCCTGCTTTTCTTCGAGGGCGGGATTCTCCTCGAGCTCCTGCAGGATGAGGTCCCGGAGGTCCATGATGGGTAGCTGGAGGAGCTCGAGATTCTGCAGCATCTGCTGGGAGAGGTGCATCCTCTGTTCCAGCCGCTGCTGCAGGTGGACTTCCATCTTCATGGGTCTAGAGCTCCCTCCGGCCGGACAGGGCGTCGCCCACGACGGTCCGATCGGAGAATTCGAGCGTGCTTCCGGCGGGGATGCCGCGGGCGATCCGGGTGACCTGCACGCCGTTGCCGCCGAGGGCCTTCTGGATGTAGAAGGCGGTGGCGTCCCCTTCGGGCGTCGGGTTGGTCGCGAGGATCACTTCGCGGACACCTCCCTGGCGCACCCGCTCCAGGAGCGCGGGGATCGTGAGGTTCTCCGGCCCCACCCCGTCCAGCGGCGACAGGCGCCCGTGGAGCACGTGGTAGAGCCCCCGGTAGCAGCCGGAGCGCTCGATCGCCCACACGTCCCGCGTCTGCTCCACCACGCAGATCAGGGCGTGGTCGCGACGCGCGTCGGAGCAGATGTCGCACGTCTCCTTCTCGGAAATATTATAACACCGCGCGCAGGATTTGACCTGCTCCTTGAGGTCCCGCAGGGCGTTGGCCAGGAGGAGCACCTCGCCGGCGGGCTGCGCCAGCAGGTGGAAGGTCAGCCGCTCGGCCGTTTTGTCGCCGATGCCGGGGAGCTTGGACAGCTCCCGGATCAGCCGCACGATCGGTTCCGCGTACGCCATGACTCCAGGTTTCCGAAGGCCCGGGGCCGCCGCGCGGCGTCCCCGGACGCGAAGACGGGGATCACATCAGTCCGGGAAGCGACAGGCCCGTGATCCGGGCCAGCTCGCCCTCCCGCAGTTTCTTGGCTTTCTTGATTCCTTCGTTGACCGCCGCCAGGACAAGATCCTCGAGCATGCCCTTGTCGTCGGGGGAAATGACTTCCGGCTCGATCTTGATGTCGACGACTTCCTCGGCGCCGTTCACCTTGACCTTGACCATGCCGCCGCCGGAGGCGGCCTCGACGACGCGCTCCTTGAGGTCTTCCTCCAGGCGGGCGAGCTTCTTCTGCATGTCCTCGAACTGCTTGCCGAACTTCCCCAGGTTCATTCCGCCGGGCAGCATGGCTCACTCCTTCGTTTCGATGCCCACGACGCGCGATCCGCCGAAGGTTTCCAGGATTTTCCGGACGCCGGGGTCGGCCGAGAGGTCGGGCGGCGGCGCGGGTTTGGCCGCGGGGGCCGTTCCTCCGCCCTCCGCGGAGACCCGGAACGTCACCTTGCGGCCGAGGACCGACGCCAGGGCCGCTTCCACGACGGCGCGGTTCGGCGCGGATTCCAGCCGCTTGACGTGGAAGTCCGTGAAGGGCGCCGGGAGGACCAGGGCGACTTCGTCTCCCGAGAACCGCGCCACGCGGGCCTGGCCCAGAATCGTTCCCACGAAGACGTTTCGCTCCCGGACCGCCGCCAGGACGCGCGGCCAGCTCTCCTGAAGGCCTTCGGGCACAGGGGCCGCCGGGGTGGGCTCGGGTCCCGGCGGGGGCGGAGCTTCGTCCGCCTTCGCCGGGGCTTCGGCGGGCAAGGCGGCCGAAGCGTCCACGGCGTTCCGCGAAGGCGGGACCGTCCCTCGGGCCGGCGGGGAATCGGCGGGCGGCGGAGTGGAGCGCGCGGCGGGGGCCGCCTGCAGAAGCTCGCTCAGGGACACGAGGTCCGCGCTTCGGGCCAGCTTCACGAGGGCCACTTCCAGGACGAGCCGCGGAGGCGCTCCTTCCTTCACCCGCCGGCGGGCTTCCAGGAGCCCCTGGAGTCCGTAGAGGAGCGCCTCGAGGGTGAAGCCTTCCGCCTGGCGGGCGCAGTCGGCCAGGTCCGCTTCCGGAAGGTCCACGAGGTCCGCCTGGGGGCCGCACGCCTTGATCGCCAGGAGCGCCCGGAAGCGCTCCAGAAGCTGGTCCGCGAAGGCGGCCGGATCCACGCCCGAGGCGAAGATCGCCCCCACGGCGGTCAGGACCTTCCCGGCGTCGCCGGAGCGCACGGCCTCCACGAGCTCGGCCAGGCGCGCGCCGCCGGCCTCGCCGAGGACGGCGGCCACGTCGTCCTCCGTCAGCCCGCGGGACTTGAAGGAGACGACCTGGTCGAGAAGGCTTTCCGCGTCCCGCATGGATCCCCGCGCGGCGCGGGCCACGGCGGCCAGGACGCCGTCGGGCGCTTCGATCTTCTCCTGAGCCACCACCTGCCGGAGGCGCCGCACGATGTCGGCGCCGGTGATGCGGCGGAAATCGAAACGCTGGCATCGCGAGACGATCGTGTCGGGGAGCTTGTGGACCTCGGTGGTGGCGAAGACGAACTTCACGTGCGGGGGCGGCTCCTCGAGGGTCTTCAGGAGCGTGTTGAACGCCTCCCGCGTGAGCATGTGCGCTTCGTCGATGATGTACACCTTGAAGCGCGCCCGCAGCGGGGCGTAGCGGATGCCTTCGCGGAGGCTGCGGGCGTCTTCGACCTGGCGGTTGGAGGCCGCGTCCATTTCGAGGACGTCCGCGTCGGTCCCCTCGTGGACGGCGCGGCAGATCTCGCACGCGTTGCAGGGATCCTCCGTGGGGCCGCGCACGCAGTTGAGGGCCTTGGCGAAGATGCGGGCCATCGTGGTCTTGCCCACGCCGCGCGGTCCGCCGAAGAGGTAGGCGTGGCCCACGCGGCGCTCGGCGATGGCGTTCCGGAGCGTCCGGGAGACGTGTTCCTGGCCCACCACGTCGTCGAAGACGAGGGGGCGGTACCGGCGCGCCAGGACGGTGTACGAGAGCTCGGCGGCCACGAGGCGATTATATCGGCGGCCGTCGGGGGGTCAACTCCGAGCGCCCCGGAAAATCAGCCCGCGGAAGGGCGGTGCACGCAGGCGCGCAGCCCTTCGCGCAGCTCGGTTTCGTCGAGCCGGCGTCCGATGAAGACCAGGCGGTTGGTCCGGTCTTCTCCCGGCTTCCAGGGGCGGTCGGGCCGGCCCTCGAACATCATGTGAACCCCCTGAAAGACGACGCGGCGCGGCTCGCCGGCGACCTGGACGATCCCCTTCATGCGGAAGAGGTCGGCCCCGCGGGAGCGCAGCAGCCCGCCGAGCCAGGCGTTGAGGGCCCGGCCGTCCAGGGCTCCCGGCTCGCGAAGGCAGACGGCCCGGATCTCGGGGTCATGCCGTCCGTGGGATGCTTCGTCCTCCGGCGGAAGCGCGGGCGCGCGCGAGAGATCGAACGCCCCGAGTCCGAGGATCTTGTCCGGCTCGATCTGCGCGCGGACGGTGCGGTGGAGGCGCGCCAGGGGGTTGATCGCGCGCAGGCGCCGCTCGAGCGTCCGGAGCGCGTCCGCTCCGACGAGGTCGGTCTTGTTGAGCAGCAGGACGTCGGCGAAGGCCACCTGCCGGCGGGCCTCCGGGGACTCTTCGAGGTGCGGTTCCGTGTGGCGGGCGTCCACGACGGTGACCACCGCGTCCAGGCGCAGGCGCTCCTTGAGGTCCTCGTCCACGAAGAAGGATTGCAGGACGGGGCCGGGGTCCGCCAGGCCGGTCGTTTCCACGAGGATCGCGTCGAAGCGCTCGGGCCGGCGCAGAATCGCGTGCAGCGTGCGCACGAGATCGCCGCGGATCTTGCAGCAGACGCAGCCGTTGTTGAGGAGGATGAGATCTTCTTCGGCGGTCAGGACGAGGTCGTGGTCCACGCCCACCTCGCCGAACTCGTTTTCGATCACGGCGACTTTCCAGCCGTGGCGGCGGGACAGGAGGTGGTTGAGGAGGGTCGTTTTCCCCGCGCCCAGGAAGCCCGTGAGGACCGTGACGGGAACAGGGGACGTCATATCGCCAGGTCGCCGCGGCCGAGGGTATCGACATCGATGCGCGGGCCGTGGCCTTCGGGGTTGGGGATCATGTGGCGGATGTCTTCCCGGATGACTTCCTTCATGGGGCGGGGCATGCGGAACTGGCGGCGGCCGGAAGGCTCGAGGATCGCCACGTGGGTTTCGATGGGGGCGCAGCCGGGCTGGTCGCAGTAGATTTCGGCGACGAGGACAGGGACGTCTTCGGGCAGGCCGAAGTGGGCGCGGACCCATTCCTTGATCCGGCCCTGGAGGGAACGGTCCTTCTTGCCTTCGCCGAAGAGGTCGAACTCGAAGTCCATGCCGCCGCGACCGGGGTCAGTCGAAGAGGACTTTCCCGTACGTCCGGGCCCATTCCTCCCAGGCCTTGAGGGCGTCGGCGTTCTGTTCAGGGGAAAGCGGGGCGCGGTAGCCCAGGTCGTCCCCGCGGTTCAGGCGCCGGAGGGCGGCGATGGCGATCGTTCGAGTGGCGGCCTGAGGGCTGCGGAGGCTTTCGACCAGGAGGGGGATGCCGGCGGCCTTGCGGCAGAGGACGAGGGCCTCGCCGAGGCAGAGCCGGAAGTCCTCGTCGTTGGTTCCGGCGTGCTCCTCGAGGATCTTGCCGATCTCGGGGTCGCGGGTGGCGCCGGCGACGCGGGCGGCGGACTCGCGGACGCCGAACTGGCCGAGCGCCTCGCGGATGGGGGCGCGGAGGTCCTCGGCCGGGAAGCGGGCCAGGACGGCTTCGAGCTGCCGGGCGTAGTCGGGCTTGGTGATCGCTTCGCGAAGCTCGCGGAAGAGGCGGGGCGCGGCATGGCGCGCGTGGGGCTTCAGGAGGGCGGCCGCCTCCTCGGCGCCGATCTTGCCGGAACGAAGCTGCGTGAGGGCGGTTTCGATTTCGAGCAGGATGTCCTCGAGCTTGGCCGCCGCGGGCTGAGCGCGCTCGGTCTCGGCGGGCGCGGCGGGGGTTCCGTTGCGGGCGGGGGCGGTCGCGGCGGCGGCCTGGGCCTGGGCTTTGAGGAGCTTGACGTCTTCCTCGAGCTGGGCGACGCTCGCCTGCAGGGCCTTGAGGAGGAGCTCCATCTCGCCCGTGCGGGTGTGGAGGGCGGAAAGCTGCTTGCGGGCCTCGTCCATGGCGACGACCTGAAGGTCGTTGTTCCGGCTCGCCTTGAGCTGGAACTCGGTGGTTTCCTTGTGGAACTGCTCGAACTCCTCGCGGGCGACGAAATCCGCGCAGCCGGCGGCCGCCAGGGCGAGGAAAACGGGGAAAACGCGCATGGGTCTCGCCTCCACTATAAATAGACGTCCGGCGCGGGCCTTTTCCGTGGCCATTTCACGCCTCGAGGATTCGAACTTCGGGGGTTCCGGGGACCACCCGGCCGACGACGCAGGCTTTCTCCCCGGCGCGCGCGAGGGTTCGGAGGACGCCGGGGGTGGCCGAGGGCGCGGTGATGAGGATCATGCCGACGCCCATGTTGAAGACGCGGTACATTTCCTCCCGCGGCACGTCGCCGAGCTTCTGGAGGAACGGGAAGACGGGGGGCACGGGCCAGGTTCCCTCGCGGATCTCGACGCCGAGTCCGCGGGGAAGCACGCGGGGGATGTTTTCGACCATCCCGCCGCCGGTGATGTTGGCCATGGCCTTGACGGCGCGCCGGGGCGGGAAGCGGCGCAGGACCGCGCGGACGGCGCGCACGTAGATGCGGGTGGGTTCCAGAAGGACCTCTCCGAGAGTGGATCCGCCGAAAGGTTCGGAGAGATCGCGGCCCTCGACGAGCCGGCGCACGAGGGAGTATCCGTTGGAATGGATGCCGCTGGAAGGCAGGGCGACGACGTCGTCTCCCGCCCGGACGGAGGCGCCGTCGAGGAGGCGGGACCGGTCGGCGATGCCCACGCAGAAGCCCGCCAGGTCGTAGTCCCCTTCGGCGTAAAGGCCGGGCATTTCGGCGGTCTCGCCGCCCAGGAGGGCGCAGTCGGCGCGGGTGCAGCCTTCGACGACGCCGCGGGCCAGGTCGAGAAGGACGCGTTCCTGGACTTTGCCCATCGCGATGTAGTCCAGGAAGAAAAGGGGCCGGGCGCCGGTGACGATGAGGTCGTTGACGCTCATGGCCACAAGATCGATTCCCACGGTGTCGTGCCGGTCGAGGGCGCGGGCGAGCTTGAGCTTGGTGCCCACGCCGTCGGTGCAGGCGACCAGGACGGGGCGGCGGATGGATCGGTCCACGCGGGGGGAGGGGCCCAGGGCGTAGAGGCCGGCGAAGCCCCAGGGAAGCTCCAGGACGCCGCGGTCGTAGGTGCGCCGCATGAGGCGGAGGATCCGGTCGATGACGGCGTCCTTGCGCGCCTGGTCGACTCCCGCGTCCCGGTAGGTCGTGGGCATCTATCGTTTCTCGTGTTTGGACTTGTCCATCTCGTCCACGGGGGCTACGGGGTACCGGCCGGTCCAGCAGGCGGTGCAGTAGTTCTCGGCGGGGCCGCGCACGGCGGAGAGCATTCCCTCGAGGCTGAGGTATCCCAGCGTGTCCACGCCGATATGCCGGCGGATCTCCTCGACGGACTTCTGGGCGGCGATGAGTTCCTTGGGGTCCGGGAAGTCGATCCCGTAGTAGCAGGGAAACCGGGTAGGCGGGCAGGAGACGCGCAGGTGGACTTCTCGGGCGCCGGCGTCGCGCAGGAGGCGGATGCGGGAGCGGGAGGTGGTGCCGCGGATGATGGAATCGTCCACGACGACGACGCGCTTGCCCTCGACGAGTTCCCGCACGACGGCGAGTTTGATCTCCACGTTGTGGGAGCGCTGATCCTGGGTGGGCTGGATGAAGGTACGGCCCACGTAGTGGTTGCGGACGTAGGCCATCTTGTAGGGGAGGCGCGCCTCCTCGGCGTAGCCCTGGGCGGCGTAGAGGCCCGAATCCGGGATCGGGGTGACGAAATCGGCCTCGACGGGGTGTTCGCGGGCGAGCTGCTGGCCGAGGCGGTGGCGGACGGCCTGGACAAGGTCCTGGTGGACGTAGCTGTCGGGCCGGGCGAAGTAGACGTGTTCGAAGACGCAGTGCGCGGGGCGGCACTCCTTGCGGGGAAGGAACCGCTCGGAGCGCGGCCCGTTGCGGTCGATGAAGAGGATCTCTCCGGGTTCCACGTCGCGCTGATATTCGAAGCCGAGAAGGTCGAACGCGCAGGTTTCGGAGGCCACGGCCCAGGCGCTTCCGCGCTTGCCGAGCGCCAGGGGGCGGAAGCCCTGGGGGTCGCGGACGGCCACGAGCTCCTGGGGCGTCAGGAAGAGGAGCGAGTAGGCTCCCTTGATGAGGGTCATGGCCTGCTTGATGCCCTTTTCGACGTCCGGGGATCGGGCGACGAGGTAGAGGATGATCTCGGTGTCGGTGGAGGTGTGGAAGATCGGGAAGAAGTGGCCCTGGGCTTCGATTTCCCGCCGGAGGGTGGCGGAGTTGACGAGATTGCCGTTATGGCCCACGGCGATCATGCAGCGGGACGTTTCGACGACGAGGGGTTGGGCGTTGGCGAGGCTGGAGGAGCCGGTGGTGGAGTACCGCACGTGGCCGAGGGCGGCGTGGCTCTTGAGTTTCTGGAGGGCGGCGGCGTCGAAGACATCGGAGACCAGGCCCATCCCTTTATGATGGACGAGGCGGTTGTCCTGGACGGAGGCGATGCCGGCGGATTCCTGTCCGCGGTGCTGCTGGGCGAAGAGGCCCAGGTACGTCAGTTCCGCCGCGTTGGGGGCTCCGAAGACTCCGAAGAGCCCGCAGTGATCCCTGGCTTCCGGCATGGCTTGAGGCGCCGACATGAAAAGCCGCATGGGCGGGCGGGCATTATAGGAGATTCGGTCCCGGCTCACAAGGGAAGATCGAGGCGCGGCGGGAAGGGTCTTGACTGCGCGGGGCGGCGCCTATAAGATGCTGTCGAATGTAAAGGAGCCGAGACCTCAATATCGACGTAGAACGAAAAAAGTGGGCGCACCCCACTTTTTTTTGTCTCGGGCGAGGGCAGGCATGAACGGGGAAGTTCTCAGAATCGTCGACGCGATCCACCGCGAGAAGGGGATCGACAAGGAGCGGATCTTCGAGACCATCGAGCAGGCGCTCTCCCTGGCCGCGAAGAAACACTTGAATACCAAGGAGATGCCGGTGGTCAAGATCGACCGCGAGAAGGGGGATATTACCGCGTTCGACGGGGAGCATCCGATCGAGACCACGGCCTTGGGGCGGATCGCCTACCAGGCGGCCCGGCAGCTTTTCGTCCAGAAGCTCCGGGAAGTGGAAAGCGAGAGCGTCTTTTCGGAGTTCGCCCACAAAAAGGGGGACATCGTCACCTGCACGGTCAGCCGGTTCGAGGGGCCGCACCTGATCTGCAAGATCGGGGACAAGGCCGAGGCCACGATGCTCAAGGGCGACCAGGTGCCGGGGGAGAATTACCGGATCGGAGACCGTCTGAGGGCGTACGTTTCGGAGGTCGAAAAGCGGGGCACGCGGGTTCGGGTGTACGTCTCGCGGGCGCACGAGGATTTCGTGCGGCGGCTTTTCGAGCTGGAGGTGCCGGAGATCGCCGACGGAACGGTGGTGATCAAGGGCATCGCCCGGGAGCCGGGATACCGGACGAAGATCACGGTGCATTCGATCAACGACCGGGTGGACTGCCTGGGGGCCTGCGTGGGGGTCCGGGGGAGCCGCATCCGCAACGTGGTGGACGAGCTCAACGGGGAGAACGTGGATATCGTCCGGTGGAGCGACAATCCTCTGGAGCTCATCAAGAATTCGCTCAAGCCGGCCGAGATCGCGGAAGTGATTCTGGAGGAAGGGCAGAAGCGGGCCACGGTGTACGTGCTCAAGGACCAGCTTTCGCAGGCCATCGGGAAGGGCGGTCGGAACGTACGGCTGGCCTCGAAGCTGGCCGGCTGGGAGATCGACATTTACGAGCTGGGGGCGGAGACGGCGGCTTCGGCGGAAGCGCCCGCGGAAGGCGGGACGGCGACCGCCCCGGAGGCCCCCGCGCCGCCGCCGGCCGCGCCCCCCGAGGCTGAAGGGCAAGAGAAGAAGAATGAGGGTTAGCGAACTCGCCAAGGAACTGGGCTACAAGGCCGCGGAGCTCGTGGAGCTGGCGCGGGCCAAGGGGATCCGGATCGAGGACGCCCGCGCGAATCTCGACGCGCGGATGGCGGCCGCCGTCCGGGCGCAGGTGCCGCACCGCTCGAAGCTCACCGGGGCGCTCATGGAGGTGTACGCCCGCGTGGTGGCCGACGAGGCCGCACGCGCCGCCGCCAAGGCCGCCGAGCCCAAGCCGCCCCGCAAGGAGGCGGCGGAGGGGGAGGCCAAGCCCAAGCGCCCGCCGCGCAAGAAGGCGGAGGCCGCCGCGCCGGCGGCACCCGCGGAAGCGCCCGCCGCGGCGAAGACCGAAGCCGCCGGGAAACCCGCCGCCGCCCCGGCCCCTCCCGCCGCCAAGCCCGCCAAGAAGGTCAAGGTGGTCGAGGAGTTCCGGCTGGCCGACGCGATCAAGGCCGCCCCGGCCCCCAAACCCTCGGCCCCCAAGACCGTGGAGCTCAGCCCCGAGGAGCAGGAGGAGCTCAAGAAGGAAGCCGCCAAGCCGCTCATCGACGTGGACAAGGTGATCGGGGA
>DATLZA010000122.1 GCA_035574235.1 Planctomycetota bacterium
CCGCCGATTCCCCCTCCGGATTTTTCTCCGGGCGCCGGGCTATTTGCGGGCGGCGGGAGCGGCCGGGCGCGGCGCGGCGGGGGCGGGCTTCGGCGGAGCCGGCGGGGCCGCGTCGGCGGCGGGGGTCCCCTGGAGCGTCCGGACCGCGGCGGCGATCCGGCCCTCGGCGGCGTGCCGGGCCTCGGTTTCGCGCGCCAGGGCCCGTTCCGCCTGGAGGGCGCGCTCCTCCGCCTTGCGGAAGTGGGCGGTCTGTTCGGCCAGGGCCTTCTTGAGTTTCTCCTTGTCTTCGGACAGCAGGTTGTTTGAAAGCACCGCGGCGTCGAGCTTTCCCTGGAGATCCTTGAGGGCGGCCTCGAGCTTTCCGGCGTGCTCAAGCTGTTTGCGGGCGGCGGCGAGATCCCGCTCGAGGGCGTCGACGCGCGCCTTCAGGGCGTCCCGCTCGGCGACGGCCTTGCGGAATTCGGCCAGCTGCTGCTCGAGCTTGACGATGCGGGTCTTCTGCCGCTCCGCGTATTCGCGCAGAAGGCGATCGGGGTCTTCTTCCTCGGGAGCCCCGGCCGCGCGGGGGGCGGGGGCCGGAGCGGCGGCCTTGGCCGGCGGCGGAGCGGGCGGCCGAGGCACGTCCACTTTGGTCGAGTCCGTGGGCAGGCTGATCATGGGGACTTCATCGCCCATCGCATCACCCCCGTCAATGCCGTCCCGGCGCGGATGGCGCCTCCGGAAAACGTCTCAATTGTAGGGGGCGCCTCCGGCGAGTTCAACGAACATCCGCGCCGGAAACCGGGTTATAATGCGCGGATAAGCCCGGAGCGTTTCCTCCGGCGGCGGCCATGACGAACCCGTACGGCGATTTTCTGATCGGCCGGATCGCGCTGGAGCGCGGTCTGGTTTCCGTCCACCAGCTCGCCGACTGCCTGAGCGACCAGCAGGGGGCGGGCTCGGCCGACCCGCTCGGGACGATCATGCTCCGCAAGGGGCTCATCACCCAGCGCGATCTGGATACGCTTCTCGAGGAGCAGAAGAAGCGGCTGGCGGAAGCCCTGGAGCTTTCCGATCCGAAGCTCGAGGACGCTCTCCTCGGGCGCCTCCTCGTCCGGCAGGGGCTCGTCAAGGAAGCGCAGGTCTACGAGTGCCTGCGGGCCTCGGCGGAGCTGGGGGAATCCGGCCAGAAAGCCCCCCGCCTGGGCGAGCTTCTCGTGCGCAAAGGGTTTCTCACGCCCGATCTCTCCCGCCGTCTCGTGCCTCCGGACCGCCAGGGAGAAACCACGGAGGTGTTGCGTCGGGAGATGCCCGAGGAGGCGGTCCGGGCCGCGCGCGATCCCGTCCGGCAGTTCGCCGGCGGAAAGTATCTTCTCGTGCAGGAGGCGGGCCGCGGCGGCATGGGCGTGGTGTGGAAGGCGTGGCAGCCGGACCTGCGGCGATGGGTCGCGGTCAAGATCCTGGCGGGCACGCTCTGGACGGAGGTGGAGCTGAAGCGCTTCTACCGGGAAGCCCAGATGGCCGCCAGCCTCTCGCACCCCAACATCGCGTCGATCTATGAGGTCGGGGCCCACGAGGGGAAGCACTACATCGCCATGGAGTTCGTGGACGGCGACTCGCTGGCGCGCCTCATGGCGCCCCCGTCGGGCCGGCAGGGAACGACGCGCGCCGCCCGTCCCCTGTCTCCGCGACGGGCGATCGAAATCCTCCGGGAGGCCGCGCTGGCCGTCGAGTACGCCCACTCCAAGGGCATCATCCATCGCGACCTCAAGCCTCACAACATCATGGTCCAGCGTTCCGACGGACGCGTCTACGTGATGGACTTCGGGCTGGCCAAGCCGCTGCGCCCCGGCGATTCCATCTCGATGTCCGACACGATCGTGGGAACGCCGCACTACATGTCCCCCGAGCAGGCGCGGGGGGAGACCGTGGACCGGCGCTCGGACGTCTTCTCGCTCGGGGCGGTGCTTTTCCACGTCCTGACGGGTCGCCCGCCCTTCGAGGGCCATTCGCCCGCGGAGGTCATGATGTCGGTTCTGGCGGACGATCCGCCTTCCTTGCGCCGCCTGAATCCCCGGATTCATGCGGACGTCGAAACGATCTGTCTCAAGGCGCTCGAGAAGGACCGCGGCCGTCGATACGAATCGGCGCGGGCCCTGGCGGACGATCTGGGGCGCTACCTCGAAGGGGAGCCCATCTCGGCCCGGCCCCTTTCGGCGCGCGAGCGGCTCTGGAAGGCGGCCCGGAGGCGGCCCATCCTGTCGGCCTCGGCGGGCGCCCTTCTGGCGGCGGCGGCGCTCCTGGGACTGGGCCTGTGGGGACTGGACATGGAGCGGCGGGCCAAGTTCGCGGAGTTCGCCCG
>DATLZA010000123.1 GCA_035574235.1 Planctomycetota bacterium
GAGAGAGGGGGGACACGATCCCGCCGGTCGGGGTCCCCGTCCGGAGGAGAGAGGGATGAACACCAAGGTCAAGGTCGGGATCGCGGCCGTCATCGTCGCCGCGCTCGCGGCGCTCATCGTTCTCGATCAGAAAACCGCTCCGCCTTCCGAGGCGGCCAAGGGCGGCGCTTCGTCGGAGGAGGCGACCCTCCTGACCGCGCCGCCGGTCACGCCGGACGCGGCCGCCCAGCGCCTGCGCGAAGAGGAGGTCCGCACCCTCATCGATCAGTCCCGCCGGCAGTTCGGCGGCCCGGGCGGTCCCTCCCCCGCCGCTCCGACCCCCGCCCCCGCCGGACCCAAGAAGGGCGACGAGCCGCCTCCCGGCAAGGAGATCCGCCCGGTCGCGGAGGAGGAATACGTCATCCAGGAAGGCGACACCTTCGAATCGATCGCCGAGCGCAAATACGGAAGCCGGGCCTACGCCTCGCTTCTCGTCAAGGCCAATCCTTCCGTGAAGCCCACCGCCCTGCGCGTGGGCCGCAAGATCGTCGTGCCTCCGAAACCCGAAGACGCCGCGCGCGCCGAGACGCCCAAAGTCGCCGAGCCTTCCCCCGCCGCCGCCCGGACCCCCGAGCCGGCGGCTTCCCCGGCCCAAGCCGCTCCGGCGGCCGCCGGACCCCGCACCTACGTCGTCCAGCCCGGGGACACCCTCTCCGGCATCTCGCTCAAGCTCTACAATACGAGCCGCCACTGGGAAAAACTCTACGAGGCCAACCGGGACAAAATCTCCGACCCCGGCGTCATGGTCGTCGGCACCAAGCTCACCGTTCCCGATCTCCCGGTCAAGGCGGGCCCCGCCACGGGCGGCGGAGCGGTGCCCACGGCGGCGGCCCCCGCCGGCGCCCGCGTCCACCAGGTCCAGCCCAACGATTCCCTCTGGAAGATCGCCGAAAAGTACGCCGGGGATCGCGGCGTCCTCGAAATGATCGAAGCGATCCTCAAGGCCAACCCCGACAAGCTCAAGGACGAGAAGTCCCTCCTGAGGGTCGGCTGGTCGCTCGTTATTCCCGAATAGGCATACGCGCCGTGCCGGGAGGGTTTTCGCGCGAGGCCCTCCCGGTTTTTGTTTCCGCCGCCGTCCGGGTAGAATGCGCCCGATGACCTCCCCTTCCCGCGCCCCGGGCGCGACCGCTTCGGTCCTGGCCGGGGTCCTGGGCCTCGTCCTGGGTCCGTTGACGATTTTTCTGGGCTTCGCGCTGGGCGTTCTGGCGATCGTGATGGCCCTGTCCGCGCAGGCGGCCGTCCGGCGGGAACCGGACCTGGCGGGCCGCGAGCGCGCGTGGGCGGGGCTTCTCCTGGGAATCCTGGCCCTTGGCGTCACGGGCGTCGCCCTCGCGCGGACGCTGTCCGCCGCGGGACCGTGACGGGAGAAAAGAGAAAGCGCGCCCGTTTCCGGTGGAGGGGGGGCCGGATCAGGGATGGGGCTTGCCGTTCACGGGGGGCTGCGCGGCGGGGCGGGCGGCCTTCAACTCGGCTTTCCGGATCTCCTCCTTGAGGAGGAGGATCTGCAGGTTCAGGGCCTCCACGCTGCAACAGACCCGGTAGATCTTCTCGTTGACCGCGTCGGCTTCGTCCTGGAGGGACAGGTACTGGCGGATCATCGCCTCCTTCTCGCGCTCCAGGGAGGCCAGCTTCGCCCGGTTGTCTTCCATCGCTATCCGAATCGTAGCACCCCGGCGGCGGGGCGTCAAATCCGGCCGGGCGGCGGCCCCTACGCTCCCGAGGCGGGCAGGTCCTCCTCCCGGTGCTTTTCGCCGTCGAAGACGAGAAGCTTGGGCTGGTCGTCCACGACGGTCTCGAGGTTGACGGGGCGCTGCCAGATCCGGTGAAGGTTCTGGAGCGTGTCGCGCGCCTCGCGCAGATCGAGGTCCACGCCCTCGTGACGGTGGCGCAGCAGAAGCTCCGCCCGGTTGCGGAAGTTGCCGTCCACGATCGCGACGGAGGGATGGCCCATGTTGGTCAGCCGGAAGAGCAGGCTGCGCTTGACGGCCTCGAAATCGCGGTCGGCGATCTCATACCGGTTGGTCTGGCTGTTGTACCGGTAGACGAAGAGCTTCTGTTCCTCGCAAAACTCCTTGGTGAGGAAGTCGTCGATGAAGGTGATGTCGTTGTAAATGCGGCGGACCTCGAAGATCTTCTCGCGGCCCCGCCCGAGACCCGTGTCCCACGCGCGCTTGCGGGCCAGGTCGTCGCACTCTTCGTACTCGCGCCCGAAGCGGCCCTTGTTCCACCGCTCCTCGATCGAGCGCCAGAGCTCCACGCCCAGCTTGTAGGGATTGATCGCCCCCGGGCGCACGCCGAGCGTGGCCGAATGATGATCGGCGAAATCGACGACTTCGCCGTCCCGGAGCGCCTTTTCGGTCATGATCTTGGCGTGCCAGTACGTGGCCCACCCCTCGTTCATGATCTTGGTGAGGGCCTGGGGGGCGAAGTAGTAGGCCTCCTCCCGGACGATGGAGAGGATGTCGCGCTGCCAGTTGTCCAGGGGCGCGAACTCGATCAGGAATTCCAGGACGTCCTTCGTGGGCTCCTCGGGAAAGCGCTTGCGCCTTCGGAGCTGTTCCTCGATCTTGCGGCGCTGGGCTTCGAGGAACTCGGGCGGGTTGATGTACCGGTCCAGGTATCCCTTGGGGGCGCGCAGGCGGGGAACTTCGGCGGACCCGGGCTCCTCGGAAAAGTCGTACCGGGCGCGCTTCCGGGACGGGGAGTACACCGAATGATAGTCGATCAGGTTCTCCAGCGAGAGAGCCGCGTCGAGGAAAGACTCCACGACCTCCTGGCCGTATTTCTCGACGTACCGCCGCACGCGGGTGCCGTGGTTGGCGATCTCGTCGATCATGCGGCGGTTCGTCTGGGAGAACCACATGTTGTTGCGGAAGAAGTCGCTGTGGCCGTAGACGTGGGCGATCACCATCTTCTGGTCCACGAGCGAGTTCGACCGCATGAGGTAGGCGTAGCACGGATCGTTGTTGATGACGAGTTCGTAGATCTTCTGGAGCCCGTAGGTATAGCCCTTGCGCAGCTCCTCGTACTCCATGCCGAAGCGCCAGTGCGGATAGCGGGTGGGGAACCCGCCGTAGCTGGCGATCTCGTTCATCTCGTCGAAGTCCACGAGCTCGAAAACCGTGCGGAAGGGCTTCAGCCCGTAGTCCAGCGCGTGCCGGAGGATTTCGTCCTGGAGGCGGCGGAGTTCGTCGGCCTGGGCGGCGGGACGGCGGGGGCGGCGCGGCGCGGCGGCGGCCATGGTCACTTCCCCTTCCCGAGGAAATCGCGGATCGAATCGACGATCCCGTCCTTTTCGCGCACTTCGCTCGTGATGAGGCGCTCGTCGCCGCGGAAGCGCTCGTCGAGGTCCTTCTTGAACTGCCCGCTGCCGTAGGCGCTCTTGACCTGGCCGTAGCAGAAGACGTTGACGCGGGGGAAGAGCTCGCGCTCGAGGAGGTCCATGCACTTGCGCGTGTCCTCGCTGCCCCAGTTGTCGCCGTCGGAGAAATGGAAGGGGTACACGTTCCAGTCCCCGCCGTCGTAGTCCTTGCGGATGATCTCGGCGCAGAGCTGATAGGCGCTGGAGATCTTGGTGCCGCCGGATTCCTTGATGTGGTAGAAGGTTTCGCGGTCCACTTCCTTGGCGGCGGCGTCGTGAACGACGTAGCGGGTCTCGAGCTTCTTGTACTGCGAGCGCAGCCACGTGTCGATCCAGAACGCCTCGATCCGGACGATCTCCTTTTGCTCGTCCCCCATGGAGCCGGAGACGTCCATCATGTAGATGATGACGGCGTTGTTCTGGGGGACTTCCCGGTTCTTCCAGGAGCGGTAGCGCTTGTCCTCGCGGATGGGGACGACGAGGGGGCGTTCCGGATCGTAGACCCCCATAGCGACGGCGCGCTTGAGGGCCTCCTTGTAGGTGCGCTTGAAGTGACGCAGGCTCTCGGGCCCGGCGCGGGCGATGCCGGTGTACTTGCTGTGCTCGACGAGGAGCGCGCTGCGGTCCCGGGGCTTGATGCGCGGCAGCGCCAGCTCCTCCCCCAGGATCTGGGCCAGTTCCTCGATCGTGAGGTCCACCTCGAGAAGGTGCTCCCCGGGGGCGTCGCCGGCGCCCCCTCCCGCGGCCGGATCCCCGGCGGCCACGGGGGTCCCCACGTCCCCCTCGCCCTGCCCCACCCCGGAACGGTCGCCCGCCCCGTAGCGGAACGTGGGAATCCGAAGCTGCGGGAGGGGAATCGAGACGATGTACTTGCCCTGCCGGCCCACCATCTCGCCGGACGTGATGTGCCGGCGCAGGTCCTTGCGGATCTGGCCCCGGATGATGTCCCGGAAGCGGGCGTGATCCTTCTCGATCTTCTTGACGTACGTCGTAATGCGATCCATGGGAACGGGGTCCTCGACTACTCCTTGGACGACCCGCGCGCGAAGATGCTCGCCACGAAGGAGAGCACGTCGGAGGCGCACGTCTCGCAGTACCCGTAGCCCTTGACCAGGCGGCTCTTGACGATGTCGATCTTCTCCTGCGTATCCTTGTCCACGACGCCCGACACGAGGCTCGTGAGCTTGATCGTGTCCTTCTGGTCCTCGAAGAGCTTCAGCTCCAGCGCCTTCTGGAGCCGCTCGTTGGACCGGTAGTGGAACTTCTTGCCCTCCACGGCGAGGGCGCCGATGTAGTTCATGATCTCGCGGCGGAAGTCGTCCTTGCGGCTCTCGGGAATGTCGATCTTCTCCTCGATCGAGCGCATGAGCCGCTCGTCCGGCTCTTCGTCCTGGCCGGTGTACTTGTTCTTGACCTTCTGCCGCTGGGTGTAGGCCTTGACGTTGTCGATGTAGTTCATGAAAAGCCGGTTGATGGCCTCCTCGTCGGCGCAGATGGCGCGCTGGACTTCGTTCTTGACGATGTCCTCGTACTCGCTCTTGACGTCGGCCAGGAGCTCCTTGAAGCGCTTCTTCTGATCCTCGCTGGCGATGAGGGAGTGGTGGTGCAGCCCCTCCTCCAGCTCGTTCAGGACCATGAAGGGGTTCACGCACCCGCCGTCCTCGACCTTGACGAGGGCGTTGGAGATCTTGTCCTGGATGTAGCGCGGCGAGATCCCCTCCATGCCTTCCCGCCGGGCCTCCTCGCGCAGCTCCTTGATGTTGTCCTCGGTGTACCCGGGCAGGGTCTTGCCGTTGTAGAGCTTGAGCTTCTGCATGAGGGTGAGGTTGGCCTTCTTGGGCTCCTCCAGCCGCGTGAGGACCGCCCACATCGAGGCGATCTCGAGGGTGTGCGGGGCGATGTGCTTGCCGCGGATGCGCTCGGGGTTGTAGTCGCGCTGGTAGATCTTCACCTCGTTGTCGAGCCGGAGGTTGTAGGGGATGTCGATCTTGAGGGTGCGGTCCCGGAAGGCCTCCATGAGCTCGTTGTTCTGAAGCCGCTTGTACTCGGGCTCGTTGGTGTGGCCGATGATGACCTCGTCGATGTCCGTCTGGGCGAACTTCTTGGGCTTGATGGCGTGCTCCTGCGAGGCGCCCAGGAGATCGTAGAGGAAGGCGACGTCGAGCTTGAGCACTTCGATGAACTCGATGACCCCGCGGTTGGCGACGTTGAACTCCCCGTCGAAGTTGAAGGCGCGGGGATCGGAGTCGGATCCGTATTCGGCGATCTTGCGGTAGTTGATGTCGCCGGTGAGTTCGGTGGAGTCCTGGTTTTTTTCGTCCTTGGGCTGAAAGGTCCCGATGCCGACGCGGTCCTTTTCGGAGAGGATGAGGCGCCGCACGCGGACGTGGCGGATGACCTCCTTCCAGTCGCCGCGGGTGCGGCGCATGTAGTCGTTGAACGTCCGGCGGCAGGAGGGGCACAGATCCCCGTCCACGCGGATCGGATAGCTTCCGCTGAAGGCGCGGTTGATCTCGCGGAGCACCATCTCGCGGGGCTCGGGCGGCAGCAGCCGCAGCGGCTCCTCGTGCATGGGGCAGTCGGTCCAGACGGAGGGATCGCGCTCGTCCTGCCAGGCGAAGGTATAAAGCGCCCCTTCCCGCGTGCGGGAGTAGGCCTCCAGGCCCTTCTTGATCAGGCGCACGATCGTCGATTTGGAGCTTCCGACCGGACCGTGAAGAAGCAGGATCCGGCGCTCCGTGCCATAGCCGTGCGCCGCGGACTTGAGGGCGTTGACGAGATGGGAAAGCGACTCTTCGAGTCCGAAGATGGCGTCGCGGCCGGCGCCCATGGGATCCCGGAAAAACGGGTACCGCACGCGCGTTTCGCGGTTTTCGGTGTACTCCTCGACCCCGTACGACAGAATCATGTCGTAGACGCGCTGGAAGGCGTTGCGCGCCACCTTGGGGTTGTCCGCGACGATCTTGAGATAGTCCTCGAACGTCCCTTCCCAGTGGAGTTCCTGGTAGGTTTTCTTGTCGAGCGACTTGTCAATGGCCGACCACAGGCGGCTGGTCAGATCCTGCACCATAGGCCCGCACCTCGAAAATGAACCGACATCGCCCTTCCCGGCCTGGAATGTGACCCGGGATTCGTTCGAAATGGACCTTCAGATCGGACGGGTCGGAACCGGTTCCGAAAGAGCGCTGGAGTGTCGCTTCTCCCCTCTCCCGCGCCTCTCCCTCTCATCCACAAGGAATTATACGACGACGGCGGGCCGGGGGCAAAGGCAAATTCGGGAACGGCGTCGGGGGACGCCTCACGCCCTTCTTTCGAGCGCCTCGCGCCACCACTCCATCGTGCGTCGCAACCCTTCCTCGAGGCCGTACCGCGGAGCCCATCCCGTCGATCGCAGCTTCGTATTGTCCGCCACGATCAGCATGGGCTCTCCGGGATAGTAGGGTACCGCTCCAAGCTCGACGAGCTCCGGCCGGCCCGCCAGCCGCCCGAGGGTCGTGACGAGCTCACGCACGGACGGCGCCTCCCCGGAGCCGATGTTGACGGGACCGCAGAGGCGGCTTTCCGCCACGTCGGCGACCGCCCGCGCCACGTCCTCGACGTGGAGGAAATCCCGCCGCTGTTCCCCCGGAGAAACGCGCGCGGGCCGGCCCTGAAGGAGGTTCCGGATCACCGACGGCACCAGGCGGCGCTCGTCCTCCCACGGGCCGTACTGGTAAAAGAAACGCACCCAGACGGAATCGGGTCGGCGCTCGACCTCCCGGCGCAGTTCGTCCTTCGTGCGCGCGTAAAGGGTCGTGGGCCGGGTGGGACTCGTCTCCGAAAGCCGTCCCAACTGCGTGTCGAATTCGAAGCACGTCCCCGCGAAAACGGCCCGGCAGCGCAGGCGGGCCAGGAGTTTCCGGCTCGCCTCCAGGCAGTCGAGGTTTTCGGGCGCGTCCAGGTACTTCCCCGGCACGGCGTACCAGGCCAGATGGATCGCGACGTCCGGTTCCACGGGCACCGCATCCATGGGCGCCTCGTGAATCCGGAGATCCCGTTCGACGTCCCGGATCCGCCGCCGGTCGCTCGAGGGGCGGATCGTGCAATGAACCTCGTGCCCGCGCCGAAGGAGCTCCCGGGCCACGTGGGAGCCGATGAAGCCCGTCGCCCCGGTCAGGAGCACTTTCATCCGTTCTTGCGCGCCCAGGCGTAGGGGATATGGTTGCGGTGGGGATCGAGGCGCCGGATTTCGGCCGGGTCATGGGGAATCGTCGCGCAGTTGGCCACGATCGCCTCGCGGGTCCCCACGTTCATGAACCCGTTCCAGACGCCGGGCGGAACCGTTACCCGGACGTACCGGCGCTCGCCCAGGTACACCTCCTGGATCTCCCCCCGCGTGGGCGAAGACGGCCGCTCGTCGTAGAGAACGAGCTTGATCTCCCCGACGATGCAGGCGTAGTTGAGGGTCATGCGTTCGTGAAGGTGCCAGCCCTTCACCACGCCGGGATAGATCGAAGAGAAGTAGATCTCTCCGAATTCCCGGAAGTGAGGATCGTCCCGCCGCATCATGTGGAAGACCGTTCCGCGCTCGTCCGAAATGCGCCGGAGCGGAACGATCACGACGCCCTCGATCATCCGGAGGGCGAGTATATGCGCTCTAGACGCGCCGCGCAATCATCCGGACGACGGGTCCGCGGAAGATCCGATGGACGAACCACGTCGCCGGGTAGAGAGCCGCCGCCCAAAGCGGCCGGCCGATTAGGCTCCGGTGAAGGGCCGCCAGCTCGAAGCCGGGCGCCGGGCGGCGGTGGACGTCCCGGATCCGGAACCCCGACCGCTCGAGCAAACGCCCGAGCGCGGCGGACGTGAAGTGCGTCAGGTGGCGCGGAAGGTCCAGGCCCGGCCACCGTTCGCCGAGAAGAGCGAAGCCGTAACAATCCGCGGCCGGAACTTCGACGATGAAGGCCCCGCCCGGACGCAGGAGGCGCCGGACTTCCGCCACGTCGGACGCCGGATCCGGCACGTGCTCGAGAACGTGGATCATCGTGACCACGTCGAAGGGAGGATCGAAAAGCCGGTCCTGAAGGACGCCCTGACGCACGTCGACCCCCAGCGCCGCCCGGAGGCGCTCCACACAGGCCCGATCGGGTTCCAGCCCGCAAAGTTCCCATCCCTCCCGGCGCAGGGGATAAAGCAAGGCGCCCCCGCCGCAGCCGACGTCCAGAAGGCGGAAAGGTCCTTTCGAACCCATCGCCCGCTGGATGCAGGCGCGCAGCCGACCGGCCTTGAAGCGATGCACGAGGCCGTCGGGATTTCCGTAGGGCCGGTAGTCCGCAGGATAGGCGTCGCCCAGATTGGGCGGGACGGGACGGGTAACCATCACCCCGCAGGACGGGCATCTCCAAACCGGGAACCGCCCCGGGGTACCGTGCAGGCGGTCGCGTCCGACCAGGATCCTCCGAAGCGTCCCGGCGCACCCCAGGGGGCACCGGAGGTCCAGGGGCTTGAACGCAGACTCCATGCGGCTCCTACGAGCGAAGAAAGGACCAGGAGCATCGCGCCGCCGCCCATGTAATGTTCGGTAAAAGAAATCGTCAAGAGGAACGCGACAGCGGCCGTCGCCGCCTTCGGCGCGGCTCCCCCCATGGGCCCGAGCTTCCAAGCTACCCACACCCAGAATCCGACCGTCAGGGCGCATCCGGCGATCCCCCCTTCAGAGAGAAAATGCGCGTACGAGTTGTGCGCGTGCGCGTCGCTGTGAACGACGCGCGCTCGGGTCACCACCCAGTAAAAAGGCTTCCGGCCGGACCCTTCACGCTCTTCGTCGTTGAACCGCCCCATCCCCTGTCCCACGAAAGGACTCGCCTTCCACTCGGCCGCGGCCCTCTTCCATTGCTGCAGCCTCAGCGTGTGCGTGTCTCCGGGGATCGCGAACTCGGCAAACCGTCGCACCAGCATGGGGCCCAGGAGCGCCGCATCCACGAGAAGCACGAGAACCGCCAGCGCCACCGCCTTGCCCGTCAGCCGCCGCCTCCGAATCGCCGCTCCGACCAGACACGCCAAACCCACCCCCAGCGCCAGAATCGATCCCCTGGACTTGGACAGCAGGACGCCCATCTGCAGCGGAACCGCCAGGAGCGCCCATCCCCACCAGGCCCGGGGCGTCGGCGCAAAGAGCGCCAGGGCGACCGCCGCCAGGGTGCAGAGCGCCAGCACGCTCCCGGCGGCGTTGTGAGCCCGGTAGAGCCCCACGAAGAACGGCAGATGCTCCGGCGTATTGCTGTCCACGAAAAGTACTCCGTACAAGTCGCGCCCCCCGTCCCGCAGGAAGACCGGCAAAGCCGCCGCGACGATGAGCCCCTGTGCGGCGCAGAAGGCTGCGAACACCCGGCTCGCCTGTCGCGCGTCGATCCGAACCCAGGACAGCACGAGAAGCGGCAGCAGGCTGAAAAAAATCTGGCCGTCCCGCCGATGGAACTCGTACGAAAAGAAGTGGGACCAGGACTCGCCGGTGAGCGCGTAGCTCGCGATCCAGTACGCCCAGACGAGTCCGACCCCGACCTCCAGCCTCGGCCGCGGCGGCGCCCGGCGCACACGCGCGATCCCGGCCGTGACCGCGGCCGCTCCCCAAGCCGCGACGGTCAAGACCGGCAGTCTATTGGTGATCAGCGAGAGAAAACCCAGCGCCGCAAAGCCCGCCGCAGCACGATCATAAACTCCCCGAACCTCCACACGGTCCGAAGGAAACGGCTCGTGCGCCGAGCGGACGCGACCCATGATCTCCCCTCCCCTCTCCGGGGGCGGGAAGATAGAGCCGCAGGACGAATATTCGTTACGTGCCAGCCGGGATTTCCGTAACGGAAACCGCAATAACGCAAGGCATGCTTCTCCTCGCCGCGTTTCCCCCTTCGCGGTAGAATGCCGGCCCTGTGAAACGCCTCGCCACGGATCTGCCCGGCGTGTGGATCCTCGAACCCCGGATCTTCGAGGACTCCCGGGGCCACTTCTTCGAAGCCTTCAACGCCCGCACGCTCGCCGCGCTCGGGCTGGAGCGCCGCTTCGTCCAGGACAACGAATCCTTCAGCCGGCGCGGCGTCCTGCGCGGGCTCCACTATCAGCTCGGCCGCCCTCAGGCCAAACTCGTCCGCGCCGTGCGGGGCGAAGTCTTCGACGTGGCCGTGGACGTGCGCCGCGGAAGCCCCACCTTCGGCCGATGGACCGGAACCGTCCTCTCGGAAGACAACCGCCGGCAGGTCTTCATCCCCGAAGGATTCGCCCACGGCTTCTACGTCCTGAGCCCGACCGCCGTGGTCCTCTACAAGTGCTCGGATTTCTACGCCCCCGAGGAGGAGCGCGGCATCGCCTGGAACGATCCGAAGATCGCGATCGCCTGGCCGATCCCGCCGGACGCCCCGCCTTCGCTTTCCGCCCGCGACGCCGCCTTCCCCGCGCTGGCCGGCGTGCGCCCCGAAGATTTGCCTTCCTATTCCGGCTGATCGCCCTCCGCGCGCCTCCGCCGCGGAAGCAGCCACCCCAGCTCCTCCCGGCAAAAAACGCCCGCCAGGGCTGCGAAAACCGCCCCGCCCGCGACGACGCGCAGCAGCACGTGCGGCGTCCAGCTCCATACGACGAACGCCATCCCCCCCGCCGCCAGCGACGCGCGCAAGGCGCACCCGAAAACGCCTCCGAGATCGGGCCGGCCGATCGCCCGGGCGAGGAGTCCCACAAGCACCGCCTCCGACGCCGCCGTCCCGGCCGAAACAGCCAGCGTCAGCCCCGCCACCCCCAGGGGGCCCGAAAGAGCCGCCGCGACCCCGATCGTGACCCCGACGCCCACCATGCCGGACGCGAGAATCGGTCCCGTGCGGCGCAGCGCGTAGAACGCCTGATGCAGCACCGTATAGCCCGCAAAGAGAAGCACCGGCGCGTACCCTCGCAGCGCCCGCGCCGTCTCCGCCGTGTCGCCGCCGCCGAAGCGACCCCGCTCCAGAAGCAACGCCACCAGCGGCTCCGCCACGAGGGCCAGCCCCACCGCCGCCGGCAGACCCAGGAGCACCGAGAGCCGCAACCCCTTCGCCACCGTGCGGCGCATTCCGTCCCGATCCCCCGCCGCGGCGCCCGCCGCCAGCCCGGGAAGAAGAACCGTTCCCAGCGAAAGAGCGAAAACGTCAATCGGCGCGGCCACGATCCGCTCCGCGTACGTCAGATACGATACCGCCCCCTCCGCCCCGATCCTCGAGGCGAACGACCTCAGAACCGCCGCATGAGCCGCCGCCAGGAGCCCTCCCAGAAGCACGGGCCCCAGCATGCCCACCGCCTCCTTCAGCCCCGGATGAAGCCACGCCCCCGACCCGCGACGCCGCCTCCGGAAATAGCCGGGCGCCAGAAGCAGAATCTTCGCTCCGTGGCCGGCCACCATCCCGCCCACGAGCAGGAACGCTCCCTTTTCCGGCGGCCCCGCCAGAAGCACCGCCGACGCCGTCGCGTTGGTCACGAAGGAATCCAGCGACGGGACGACGAGCGATCCCCGCGCCTGCACGATCCCCTTGAGCACCGCCGCCACCGAGGCGAAGAACACGATGAGAAACGCCCCCTGCATGAAGCCCGACATCCGGCGCACGTCGTCCGGCGGGAAGCCTTCCCCGATGACCGATGCAAGCCACGGACTGACCGCCATCCCGAGCAACGTCGCCGCCCCGCCCGCCAGCGCCGCCCCCCGAACCGCCGCCCCCGCGAAACGCCACGCCTCAGTTTCCCCCTGCCGAACCTCCAGGTTCTTGAAGATCGAAAGAAAAACCGGAGGAAAGTAAATCGATATGGCCGCCATCAGCGCGCCGGGCACCACGAGCGCGGCGAAAGCGACGTCCGTCGCGCGGTCGCTTCCCAGCCGCTGGGCCGTCACGATCGTCCAGGCGACCGCCGCGCCGATCCCGAGCGTCCGGGCCAGGACCACTCCCGCCGCCGAAAGGCGAAGGCTCATCGCGCCGGCCGCACGTAGACCTTCCACAGGCCGGGCCGCGGCGGATCGGGGAAAACCACCGGCGGTCCCGCCCCCGCCTCTTCCTCAAGGCGGGAAAGATAGGGCAGCTTTCCGGACGCCAAATCCTTGTCGAGATAGACGTAGTACTCCGGCGCCCCTCCGGAGCGCAACGCCGCCGGGTCCCGAGGATAGGTCAGAACCTTTCGCCCGACGAAGAAGCCGACCTTGTCGGTCGTGCTCATGACGCGGGTCGCCCCCCGTTTCCGCAGCCACGCGCCCGCCTCCCGCAGGGCCGCCTCCTCCATTCGATGGGCCCTCAGGTGGCGCACGTACGGAGCCACGGCGACAAGGATCACAAGCACCCCCGCCCAGGGCGCCCATCGCACCTGCGGCCGGCGCCGCTCGGCGTACCGCACGACTCCCAGAATCCCCAACGCGGCCAGAACGAAAAGAAGATTCATGCTCGGCACGACGTACCGGTAGCTCCAGTACGGGTGGCTCCGCAGCGACCAGAGAAGCCCTCCCAGGTACGCCGCCGGAAGGCTGAAGTAAAAAAGCGGACCCCACAGGCCCCGCCCGCGGAGCTGCGCCAGACCCAGGAGGAGAAACGGGACCGTCACCCCCGAGGTCACCCGAAGGACGGATTCCGCGAACCGCCCATAACGGGCCGCCACCGAGCCCACGGGTTCCTCCGGAACGCCCCCCGCCTCACCGGCCGGAACGGGCGCCAGCCCCGCGTTCCGAACCGAACCTTTGGCCGAAAGCGCCCACGCCCCCGTCTCGTGCCGGACCCAGAGGAGGAAGGGAAACGCCAGGAGCGCGGCCGCCGCGAGAGCGAGCGCCGCCCCGCCCAGCCGCGCGACCGCCCGGTCGCGCGCCCGCACCCATTCCGCCACGGGCCACAGCGTCACGAACGCGACGGCGAGAATCCCTTCCGGACGGGTCAGGTATGCGGCCGACGCGGAAAGCCCCGCGAGAATCGAGCGCTCGACGGACGGGTCCTCGAGGCCCTTGCGGCACAGCCAGGCCGCCCCCAGGAGAAAGAACGTGAAGGTCCCCTCGGTCATCACGTCCGCGTGCAGTTCGACCGTATGGGGCTGGAAGCAATAGAAAAGTCCCGTCAGGAACGCCGCCGGGCGGCCGAACGTCGAGGAGACGAGGAAGTAAAGCGGCGCCGCGGCGGCGGATCCCAGGACCATGGAGACCCAGAAGCCGGCCGGCTCCACGCCGCCCGCCAGAGGAGCCGCGGCCGCCACAAGGAGCGGATAGAGGGGATGGTAGGTGATCGCCAGGGCTTCCTGGAACCGCCCCTCCCCCATCCACTGCGCCATGAGGAGAAACTGGGCGCTGTCGGTCCCGAAGATTCCGGTCCCGAGATAGGCGACCAGCCGGGCCAGGAAAGCGCCGGCGACAAGAAGCGCCGCCGCGCGGGGCTCGGACATGGGGCCCAGTTTATAGCCCCGCGAAGCCGAATCAAAACCTTTCGCGGCTCCCGTCTCCCGGAACGCATCGCCGCTCGCCGCAGGCGTACGTCGAGCACTGTCCGTTGAACTCCCAGCAGTCCCGATGATGGGGCGTCTTGCAGCGCCGGCAGGCCACGCGCGCCTCCGGCGCGACCGCGGCGCCGCAGACGCGGCAGAGGGGCTCCGCCGGCGGCCCCGGATCCTCCAGGATCTCGATCCCGCTGAGCCGCTGCCAGAAGAAGAAAACGCGGTCGTAGACGACGCCCGCGAGATCGGCGAAGGCGTCCAGGCCCGCCGCCGCCTCGAGCGCCCCCGCCTTGCGCACCAGGAGCCGCGCCGGAGTGAGCGACACGAGCGCGGGTCCGGGCGGCCCCAGGCCGCGGAGCGCCTCCAGCGTCTGACGGACCCGGCCGTCCAGAAATTCCCGCGCGAAGGCGGCGTCGTCGGCGCGGACGATCCAGCGCGCGTGAAACGCAGAGTCCTCCACGCGAACGTCCTCTTCGCGGCCTGCGTCCGGACCGTCCGGCCGGGAACCTCGCGGAAAGATCTCCAGGCGCCGTTCCCAGCCCTGGGGCACCGTGAAGGCGATCTGGGTGTGGGCCCCGTCTCCGGACGCTTCGTACAGGGAAAGGATCGCCCGTGCCGCGCCGTGGACGAAGGCGACCCGCGGAGCCTCGAACAGAGGCCGGTCCGCGAGGTCCCCCCCTCGGCGTTCGGCGAAGGCGCGGAACGCTTCGCGAAGACGCCCGAGATCCTGCACGCCGAGCGCGCGGCGCGCGGCCCGCCCGCGGGACGCCCCCGCCTCGGCCTCGTCGGCCCCCCCGAGGAGGCCGAAGGCGGCTTTCCAGAACCACGCGGCCCCGTACGCCGCCAGCAGGACGGTCGCCACGAAGACCAGTTCCATCCGCGCGGCCCTCCGCGCCCGGCTCAGGCCTCGATCATCATCGTGTCTCCGGTCCCCGCATCGTCGAGGACGAGGGGATGGATCTCGAGCTTGCCCGTCCGCGGGTGGGTCTTGCCCACGAGCAGCAGCCGGGCCCCGCAGTGGGGGCACTTCCCGCGCTTGTCCACCATGCGCGGCGCGGCGGCCAGGCGCCGTCCGCAGGGACATCCGAACGAGATCTTGACCGGGGGCTCGGCGATTTCCTTGAAATGGTCCTCGATCCGGAACTCGTCCATCATGAAGGTGCCGCCGCTGTGCGGGTCCGCGTCCTCCATGACCATCGGGCGGATTTCCAGACGGCCGCCGGGCCCCTTCTTGCCGGCCAGAAGGAGCCGCCGGGCGCACCGGGGGCACACGCCGTGTCCGTCCACGCGCGCCGCGGGCACGCGCAGCGCGGCGCCGCACGGGCACTGGCAGCGAAGGACCCCGGGCGGCAGCGGACGTTCGGGCTTGGATCGAGGCTTCCTCATCGCTTCATCCAGGATAACGGTTGACACGCTTTCGACGCCACCCCTATAGTAACTTACTCCATGCAACCCGACCGCGAGAATTCCGGCCCGCGCCCCGCCCGCGACGTCTTTGCGGAACTCCTCTCGGAATGGCGGGAGCTGGCGCGGCGTCTCCTGAAGGAGGCCGAGGACTACACCCGCGAGAAGCCCGCCGCGGGCCTGGCGGCCGCCTTCCTGGCGGGCCTTCTGGCCGGGACGCTCTTCCGGAGGCGCTGATGCCCGGTCCTCCTCCCTCCGAGCGGTCCTTTCTGGAGGACCTGGCCTGCCGCACCGGCGCGTTCTTCCGCGAACAGGTCTCCGGCCTCCTGCGCCGGCCGCTCGAGGACGCGGCGCGGCGGGCCTTCGCCGGGCTGGTCCGCGCGCTGGTCGCGGCGGCGCTTCTGGGAGCCGGGGCGATCTTCCTCCTGGTCGCGGGGCTCGAAGGGATGAAGGCCGCGGGCGTCGCCCCCTGGGCGGCTCACCTGGGGGTGGGCGCAGCCGCCGTCCTGGCGGGACTGGCGGTCCTTCTGTCCGGCTCCTCCAGATCCTGATCCGCCCGCTACCTTCCGCGCGTCTCCGGCGTTCCCCACACTTCCGCGAGATGCCGGCTCACCTCCCGAATCTTGGAAGGAGCGTCCGGGTCGTACACGTAGACCCGATTCTCCAGCTCCGGAAGATCCGCGCCGAACAGCTCCCCCAGCAGGATCCGGAACGTGTTGACCGGCGTAAGGTCCGGCGACAGCCGCCGCTTCACCCCGTCGGGGACCCGAAGGGCGTTGAGGATCGGCCCCCGCTGCTCGACGCGGGCCAGTAGCCCCGGAAGCCCCTCGGGAAGCCGCATGCCCGGGCGCACCCATCCATGGTCCCCCTGCAGGACGATGATCGGAGGCGAAGCGCTCGACCGGAGAAGATGGTCCACCAGCTCCAGAAGCCGGCCGTTGAGAAACTCCATTTGCCCGAGGTACCCGTCCGGCCCCTGCTCCTTCTCCCTCAGGGTGATGGGCACGTCCCGGCGGACGTTTCCGTGTCGATCGAAGACGAACGGGGGATGGGGCATGAGAAAATGGGCGAAGAAGAACAGCGGCTTCCGGAGCGACGGCCCCCGCCGGACCGATTCCAGGGCGAACCGGTGCTCCTCCGCCGCGTGGGGTTCCCACAGCCGCGCCAGGCTCGTGCGGATCATTTCCTGCGCGAATTCGCTCTGAAGGATCCGCGACCGGAAGCGGAAGCCGACGTCGGCGGTCTCCGATTCTTCCGTGACGAAATGGTGGGTGAGCGTCGTGGCGTACGTGTAGCCCCGGCCCTTGAGAAACCGGCTCACCCGGTTTCCCCGAACCAGAGCGATGAACGGACGCCGGTCCTCCCGCTCCTCGGCGCGCACCACCCACGATTTGTCCAGGTAGTCCATGCTGAGCGAGGAGGCGATCGACAGGTACGTCCAGGAGGGATAGTTCGCGCAGCTCCGATCCGCCACGAAAAAGCCGCGCTCCCGCAGAGCGTCGAGAAAAGGAGCGTTGTCGTACCCGTAGTGGGTCCGAAGCACGTCCGCCCGGGCGTATCCGTCCGCGATGATGTAGTAGATATCCGGGCGCTCCTCCCTTTCGGGCGGCCTGGAGATCCCGATGGGCCGCGCCGCGAAAGCCCGCGCCTCCTCCACCGCCCGCGTCGCCTGCGCGTCTTCCCGTCGCGCCAGCCGGAACGTCAGCTGAACCGCCGCAAAGGCGCACAGCAGGCCCACCGTCATGCCCGTGGCCCCCAGAGCCCGCGTCCAATCCCTCCGCGAGCGCGCCAGAACGAGGATCCCCGTCCCGCCGATCGCCAGCCAGACCGCGCCCACGACGAGGTAAATGGTTTTCAAGCTCGTCGAGAACCCCTTCCGCCACGCCCAGCCGCACGCGTGGCCGTACAGGAAGAAGAGGATCAGGACGAGCGTGGCGGCCGCCGTGGCCCGCGGCACGTTCCGAAACGCCGCCAGCGCCGCCCCCAGGACCGCGGCCGCCAGCGCCACGGACGCGCCGATCACTCCGAGCGCCACCCCGGCGGAGGCGTCGTCCACGTTGCGGACCCAGAGATAAAGAGGGGCGTAGAGCCCCACGAGCAGCGGAATCGCCGGCAGCAGGCGTTTCGTCATGAGCGCGTCCGTTTCAAGAGGTAGAGCGTTCGACAGGTCCCCTGAATCGGAACCCTCCGCTCGATCGCGAAACGCCGGGCGACGGCGCGCTCGAACCCGTCCCGGTGGTAGTCCGGAAAAACGTCGTCCCTCGTCGCGAGCATCCGCTTCACCTGACTGTCTTCCTTGGGCACGAACTCCACGATGGCCGCCCGCCCGAGATCGGCCAGGAAGTCTCCGACGCGGGCCAGAGGCACATTGTTGCCGATCGCCAGATGATGCACCAGGCCGAGCGCCAGAATGAGATCCACCGCTCCCGCGCGATCCGCGAACGAAAGCCGTTCCCCGTTCGCCCACCCGAGCGCCGGACTCGGGTTGGTCAGGTCGACCCAGAGAGGCAGAAGGTTGCGGATCCCGGAGCGCCGGACCTCGGCATAAGTCTCCTCGACGCACGACGGATCGACGTCCCAGGCGACGGTCAGAGCTCCGCGCGCGGCGGCGATGCGGCTGAAGCGGCCGGTATTGGCGCCCAGGTCCCAGACGACCGCCGGGTGGAGCGATTCCGTCATCTCGGCGACGAGACGCTCCTTTTCCGCCATCGCCTCCACCGAATAATTGTGCGTCGCCTCGTAGTAATCCGCCCACTCCGTGCCGCCGGCCCGCCACCGAAGGCCCTCCACGGCCGACTGCAGGCTCTCGACGAGGGCGGCCAGCGCGCGGGGGCTGATGCGCCCCTCGACGCGTTCCCGGGGAACGTCCCGGCGCGCGTAGCGGGCCACCGCCCGCGCCTGAAGATGAACGTGAAGAGCCAGGGAAAGGGAAAGCCACGTCCGGCGCGGCAAGAGCCGCGCGGCCAGGTCGAGCGGAACTCCGTCCAGATGCACCCGCAGGAGCTGTCCGAGCCGCACGTCCGTCCGGCTCATGAGCGCCAAAGGCGCCAGGAAGTGCTGGCAGAACTGCCGGTAGGCCACCCAAGGACGCCCTTCGGGGTAGGGCTCGAGAGAGAGCGTGTCGATCAGCACCGGCCGGCCGTCCGCGAACTGGATGTTGTAGGCGCTGGCGTCCTTGAGCCAGCATCCTTTCGCCAGGGCCCGCTTCTGGATCTCCAGCGTCGCCCGCGCGGCATCCTGAAGCTCCCCGAAGCACCACTCGTACGGATACGAAACGAAAGGCACTTCCCGGGGGCGGAGGATCTTGTAGGCGCCGTCCGTCGCCGCCTGCGACAGGGGCATCTCCTGGTGGGGAACGAGCAACCCGGCTGCGGTCAGTTCCTCGTAGAGGCCGCTCTGCATGAGCCGGTCATAGGCCTCCCGGCCGGCGGGCTGAACCTGGCGATAGAGGATTCCGTCGCGCCGGTAGACGAACCCGCACGGATCGCGGAACGAGGAAGCGACGGGAACGGCGGAGGGGGAAACGACCGAATTCATGAACTCATGGGGCGTTCGTGGAGGACTCCGACCGTTCCCCCGCGGGCGCTCCCGCCGGGACGTCCGCTTCGCCGCCGCGCCGGAGGGCGCGGGAAAACGGCCACGTCAGGATGCCCAGGATTCGACGCCCCGCGTTCCGGAAGAAGATCAGAACGCTCAGGAGGCCCGCCACGAAGATCTGAAAGAGCAAGGCTCCCGTCCCGGGATCGACGTACGCCAGGAACACCGACACGCTATCCCTCCCGAAGGCAACCTTGGCGAACCATTTTAGGATCGCCTCGTTCGCCGTCAACAGCTCCGTTGGCTCGTCCCGGGAAGACGGCGCGCGCCCCGGAAGAGAGCGGACGGCCCGGCGGGCGCTCAGCTTCCGAAGATGTCGTCCAGCTTGCCCTTGGCGGCCTGGCCGAACTCCTGGGAGATTTTCTCGCCTTCGCTCTTGCGCTCGGCGATCTCGCTGAAGAGCTCCGCGAGCTTGGAGGAAACCTGACTGGCGTAGAGGCGGACCATGCCGAGGGTGGTCTTGTCGTCGAAGATGACGGCCAGGATCGTGCGTTCTCCCACGAGGGAGAGCTGGATGTTGTCCTTCTTGCCCTGGTGGAACATGATGGAGAACTCCTCCTCGCCGAGGAGCTTGGCCATCTGCTTGGTGGCCGCGAACGAGCCGGCCACGAGGGCGGAGATGGTGTCCATGTCGTAGGTCGAGGACTCGCCCTCCTTCGTGACGAGGTGGCCGTCCTTGTCCACGAGGAGCACGCACCGGGCGTTGGCGTTCTTCAGGAACGTCGTGAGGATCTTGGAAATGCGCTCGATGTCTTCCTTGTAGAAGACGAGGCGCGTGGACCTCAGCGATTCGTCCGCCTTGCCCATTCCCATTCGGTTCCTCCCGGGACTACTTTACCCTATGATTGAGCGATCCGGCCGAAAAATCGAAGAGGGCGCTACTGGCCCAGGACGTTCTTAAGCAGCCCGAAGTGCCAGGCGGCGAATCCTCCCCCTCCGAGAATCAGAAGCACCAGAAGGATCCAGATCCAGGCCTTGGATCCCCCGCCTCCGGACGAGCGCGCGGCGACCGGCTCCGGCGCCGGGCGCGGCGCGGGCGCAGCCGGCGCGGTCG
>DATLZA010000124.1 GCA_035574235.1 Planctomycetota bacterium
GAAGCGCCGTCCCCGCCAGCGTTCCGGCCAGGCGGACGATCCGACGGTACGCCGCTCCGTCCCGCCCCTCCAGCGCCCGAAGCCCCCGCCGCAGGAACTCCGCTCCCCCCGCGACCGCCGGCGCCTCATCCGACGCCACGATCATCGAAAGGAGCATCTCCTTCGCCCGCAGATGGTCCCCCAGAGCTTCCCCCACCCGCCGGACGAACGCGGCGCTCAGGCGTGACGCCTCCGCCAGCCCGTCCACGACCTGCTCGTACGCCGCGCCCGCCGCCTCCGTCCCCCGCGTCACCCGCCTCCAGAGAAAAGCCAGACTCGAAGATCCCTGATACCCCAGCTCGCGCCGCACCCGCGCCCGAAGCTCCTCCTCGGGAGCCTCCCGCCACGGCTCCGGGGGAGCCTCCAGCCCGTGCGCGACCGCCGCCAGGTCCAGAAGCTCCTCCCGCGACGCCCGCCCCAGCACCTCCCCCAGGCGATCGTCCCGATCCATGGGCAGGATCGTATCACGAAACGGTTCCGAAATCCGGCTTCGCGTCCTACAATCCTCCGCGTGCCCCTGAATGTTCCCTGCCCCCGGTGCGGGAAGCTCCCTCCGCCGCCCTGCGGATGCGTCCTTCCTCCGGGACCGCCCGACCCGCCCGCGCGCAAGCTCTATCCCGAGATCCTCAAGCTCCGGCGCGAAAAGCGCGGCGGCGGACGGGAGGTCGTCATCGTCGAGGGATTCAACCCCGGCACGGCGGTGGACCTGGACGAGATCGCGCGCCGGATCAAGCGCGCGTGCGGCACGGGCGGCACGGTGCGCGGACGGACGCTCGAGATCCAGGGCGACCACCGCGACGCGATCGCCGAAGTGCTCCTCGAGTTCGGCTTCCGCTCCAAACGCGCGGGCGGATGAGGCCTCCGCTCACGCCGGGGGTTGGCCGGATTCCGCCACGGGCACCCGGTCGTACGACAGCTTCCACGGCCGATACGACTTGGCCGCCAGGTCGTAGCGGTTGCACTCCGTGATCTCCCGCCCGTAGACGTGAAGCGAGATCGTCACCTGGTCGGTCGGATTTTCCAGAAGGTGAATCTCGTCGTTCGGCGGAAGGACGTAGAGGACCGTTCCCGCCGGGGCGGTGATCGAGCTGGCCTCGCGAAGCTCCGCGTAGCCCGGCCGCGAGCCGTCGTCCAGCCGGTCGTAGTTGACGATCCGAAGTTCGTTCGTCAGGATTCCGGCCACCCCCCACGTCGAATGATCGTGGATGGGCGTTCCCTGTCCCGGCCCCCAGACGAGGCTGACCACGACGAACCGCTTCTTGGGGTCCTCGTGAATAAGATGCCGCGCGTAGTGGTCCCGGGCGGGCACCTTGGCGGCGGGCGGAAGAAAGTCCTCGCCCGAAATGAGAAGCCTCATCTTCCGGTGAATCTTCCGGATCTTCTCCTCGTCGAGCGTCGCGACGGACGTGATGAGCTCGAGATCCGTCACGAAATCGGAAAAGCGGTACGGCGTGGCCTTGGGCGTCATGGGGCGTTCTCCTTTCCCGGCGGCGCGGCCGCGGGACCTTCGTCCTCGTCTTCGTCGGCGAGAAAAATCCGAAGCTGGCGCGGCACCACGTACACGGACTCACCCGGCTGGAGTCCCAGCTCCTGATAGCGCTCCCGGCTGAGGTACGCCTGCACGACCGTCTGATGGTCGCGCAGGACGAGCTCGACCTTGACGGTCGCCCCCGCGGCGTTGACGTGCCGGACGGTGGCCGAAAGGCTGCGTTCGGCGCGGGGCGTGCGGTCGATGTCGAGCTCATGGGGCCGCACGTACCCCTGGGCCGGCCGGGGCTGCTCATGATCGTGGCCGTCGAACTCGGCCTCCAGCCCCCCGAAGATCGCGCGCCCCTTCTCCACGCGTCCGTGAAAGATGTTGACCGCCCCGAGGAAGCTCATGACGAAGGGGGTCTTGGGGTGCTCGAAGATCTCCTGGGGGGTCCCCTCCTGCTCGACCCGGCCGCGGTTCATGACGATGATCCGGTCCGCCAGCTCGAGCGCCTCCTCCTGGTCGTGGGTCACGAAGACGCTCGTCACGGAAATCTCGTCGTGGAGCCTTCGGAGCCACTGGCGCAGTTCCTGGCGGACCTTCGCGTCGAGCGACCCGAAGGGCTCGTCCAAAAGCAGCACGGACGGCCGCGCCGCCAGCGCCCGGGCCAGCGCCACCCGCTGGCGCTGGCCGCCCGAAAGCTGCGCGGGATACCGCCGCTCGAAGCCCTCCAGCCGCACCAGCCGCAGGAGATCCCGCACCGACCGGTCGATCTCCTCCCGGGAAGCGCCCCGCACCTTGAGCGGAAATCCCACGTTCTCCGCCACCGTCATGTGCTTGAAGAGCGCGTAATGCTGGAAGACGAAGCCCACGTTGCGCTGCCGGGCGGGGGTGCGGGTCACGTCCGCCCCGTTCATCCACACCTCCCCCGCGTCCTGAACCTCCAATCCCGCGACGATCCGCAGCAGCGTCGTTTTCCCGGATCCCGAGGGCCCCAGAAGCGCCACGAGCTGGCCGGAGGGAATGGTGACCGTCACGTCGTCCACGGCGACGTACGCGCCGAACTTCTTCGTGACGTTGCGGACTTCGATGCTCATGGCGTCTCCGGCGGCCGGGCCGCCTCCTCGAGCGCGCGCCTGAGTTTCCATTCTAGAAAGTTCTTCGCCAGAAGCGTCGCCAGCGCGCACACCAGAAGAAGCGACGCCACCGCGAAAGCCGCCTGCGTCTGATACTCCTGGTCGAGCTTGTCCACCCGCAGGCTCAGCGTGTCGGTCTGTCCCGTGATCCTTCCGGAAACCACCGAGACCGCCCCGAACTCCCCCATCGCGCGCGCCGTGCAGAGGAGCACTCCGTAGAGCACCCCCCAGCGGACGTTCGGAAGCGTCACGTAGCGGAACGCCTGCCAGCCCGTGGCGCCCAGGGTCACGGCCGCCTCCTCCTGGTCGCTCCCCACCGCCTCCATGAGGGGCAGCACCTCGCGCGCCACGAACGGGAACGTCACGAAGATCGTCGCCAGCACGATTCCCGGCGGCGCGAAAAGGACCTGAAGGCCGCGCGCCTCGAGCCACCGCCCGAGGACGCTTTCGGCGCCGAAAAGGAGAACGAAGAGGAGCCCCGAGATCACCGGCGACACCGAAAACGGAAGGTCGATGAGGGTCACCAGAAGCGACTTGCCCGGAAACGAGTATTTCGCGATCGCCCACGAGGCGGCCACCCCGAAGACGGTGTTGACGGCCACGGCGATCCCCGCCACGAAGACGGTCAGGAGGATCGCATGCACCGTGTTCGGATCGGCGAGCGCCCCGACATACCGGCCGACTCCGCGCGAGAAGGCTCCCGCCAGGACGTTGAGGAGCGGCGCCAGGAGCAGCACGCCCGCCACGGCGAGCGCCAGGAAGATCAGCAGAAACCGCGCCCAGAAGGGCGCCTGGGACCCGTTACGGTTCATGGCGCCGGCTCCACCGGGAGAGAAGATTGATCGCCCCGTTGATGAAGAAGGACGCCGCCAGGAGCACCACCGCCACGGCGGCCGCCCCGCCGAACTTGTACTGTTCGAGCTGGTTGACGATGAGCACCGAGGCGATCTCCGTCCGGAACGGGATGTTGCCGGAGACGAAGATCACCGAGCCGTATTCCCCCACGGCGCGCGCGAAGGCCAGGGCCACTCCCGTCAGAAGCGCCGGAAGCACGCTCGGAAAGAGAACGTACCGGAAGGTCTGCCAGCGCGTGGCCCCCAGGCTCTGCGCGGCCTCCTCCGTCTCGCGTCCGAGATCCGCCAGGACCGGCTCCACCGCCCGCACGACGAAGGGAAGCGAGATGAACGTGAGCACCCAGACGACCGCGCCGGGGGTATGAACCAGCTCGATCCCGAGGGGCGCCAGGAGCCGGCCGAACCATCCTTCCGGCCCGTAGAGGGTCGCAAACGTCAGCCCCGCCACCGCCGTGGGAAGCGCGAAGGGAAGATCGATCAGGCCGTCCACGAGATTGCGCCCCGGAAAGCGGTACCGCACGAGGACCCACGCCAGAAGAAGCCCGATCGCCCCGTTGAGGAGCGCCGCCGCCAGCGCCGCCCCGAACGTCACCCGATAGGCCGCCAGCGCCCGCGGACTCGAGATCACCGCCCAGAACTCCGCCGGCGAAAGCGACGCCGCCGTGAAAAAAAGGCTGGCCAGCGGAAGGAGCACCAGGAGCCCCAGCCAGACGAGCGTGGCCCCCATCGTCGGGCGGAATCCGGGAAGCGTCCGGCGGGTCATCGCGGCGGCTCCTCGAGAATCCGGTCGAAAAGCGCTCCGTCCGCGAAGAACCGCCGGTGGGCCTCCTTCCACGATCCGGCCACCTCGGCGACCGTGTAGAGCCGCCGGATCGGGGGCAGCCGGTCACGGAAGCGGTCCGCCACGGCCGGGTCCGCGGGCCGGAATCCCGCGCGGGCGATGACCTCCTGCGCCTCGGGCGTGTAGAGATAACGGACGAACGCCTCGGCGGCGGCGCGCAGATCCGGGTCCGTCAGGTTCCGCTCGACGAGCGCCACCGGAGGCTCCGCGAGGATCGAATCCTCCGGCCGCACGATTTCGAAGCGGTCCTCCTCCTCCCGCATCGCGAGGAACGCCTCGTTCTCCCAGGCCAGCAGGACGTCGCCCATCTTCTTGCGGACGAAGGTGAGGGTCGCGGCGCGCGCGGCGGCGTCCATGACGGGCACGCGGCGGTAGAGGCGGCGGACGAAGTCCTCGGCCTGCGCCGGCGTGCCGCCTTGCGCGGTCACGTGCCCCCAGGCCGCCAGGAAGGCCCATCGGGCGCCGCCGGAGGTCTTCGGGTTGGCGGTCATGACGCGGACATCGTCCCGCACAAGATCGTCCCAGCCGCGGATCCCGCGGGGGTTGCCCCGGCGCACCAGAAAGACGATGGTCGAACGGTAAGGGCACGCGCGATGCGGGAAGCGCCCTTCCCAGTCGGCCGCCACGAAGCCCCGCTCCGCCAGAATCTCGAGGTCGTAGCCGAGCGCCAGGGACGCCACGTGCGCCCGCAGGCCGCCGAGGATGGCCCGCGCCTGGGCGGCCGAGCCCCCGTGGGACGTGCGCACGGCGACGCGGCGGCCCGTCCGCGCCGCGTAGTCGCGCGCGAAGCCCTCGCCGAGTTCCCGGTAGAGCGCCCGGGTCGGGTCGTAGGAGGCGTTCAGAAGCGTCCGCGGGACGGACCCGGAGCCGCCCGGCCCGCAGGCGGCCGAAAGGCCCGCGGTCAGGAAGACCGCGACCGATCGCGCGACGACGTTCATGGACGGTTTCTCACCGGAATTTCCGAAGGGACACGAAACGCGGAAAAGGGGGAGCCGCAGGAGGCGGGAGTCGCGCGGGCCGGTCAGGCCCCGGCGGCGGCGCGGCGATCCTCGTCCTCGGCCCCCCGGGTACAGGGACAGCAACACCGGAGGTGCATTCGGGCCGCCCGAACCGTCACGCCGAACATGAGGGCCTATTATGAATTCCGCCGGCGGGATGTCAAGCGCGTTCGCGCCCGGAACGTTCGCGGTCAGGCCCCGAGCGCCGGCGTCATCGGCGCCCAGGAGCCTTCGGATACGGGACGGCCTCGAACCGCCCCCGCGCGTCCTGTCGCCCGACCCAGGCGATCCAGCGGACTCAATACCCTCGGTCGCCGTCGAAAAGAACCGGCGACCGCGCGGCGCTCATGACGAAGCCTCCGGAAGACTCACCGGCGGAAGATACCGGGCCACCGGTTTCCGCGACCACCACGCGCCCGTCCGTCGCCGTTCGGCGAAGCTCGTGAACCGGTACTCGTAGACGAGGGCCCGGATGTACTTCGGGGGCGCCTCCGGGAAGGGGTTGCGCGCCAGAAGCGCCAGAACGTCCGGCGATCCCTCGAGCAGCCGGGACACGAAGTCCACGAACCACGGGCACGACGCCGAAGTCCCCAGCGCCGCGAACCACATCTGCCAGTCGAGCCGGGGCTGATGAGGCGCCACGAAGCGGGGCGCGCGGCGCACGTCCCCCGGCTTCCACTTGAATTCGTACGGAGCCCATTCGACCCCGTCGCGGCTCCCCTCCACGATGATCTCGGGACGGGTGGTCGTCATGACGGCGAAAAGGCCGTACGGGTGGACCAGACCGAAGGCGTCCAACCGGCCGAGCACGCGCGCGACCGGCCCGGGCCACCGCACGCTCCGCCCGAGCAAAAGCCGCGCCACGGGGTCCGCCGAAAGCAAGGCCAGGAGAGCGCCGACGATCCCCGTGAAGATCACCCACCCGACGGGAGGGGGCGGCGCGGAAGGAAGCCGAAACGACGGCTCGAGGGAAGCGACGGCCGCCCCGAGCGCCGCGTCGTCGAAGACGGGCACGACCAGAGCGATCGTGAGAAGATTGAAGAAGCCGTAGTTCCCGGTGGCCGCGATCGCCCCCATGAGGAGCACGATCAGAAGCGCCCCGACCGGGCGGAACGGGGCGGGCGCCAGGAGGAGAAAGGGAGCCCCGAGCTCGATCGCGAAGAGGACCGCCGCGCAGAACCGGTGGACGGACGGCGGAAGGCGGTGCGCGTACCAGGCCAGGGGCGTCGGCAGGGGCTGCGTCTCGTAGTGGTACCGGAGCGCCGTGAGGCTCCTCCACGTCGGGTCTCCGCTCCGGAGCTTGACGACGCCCGAAGAAAACAGGAGGCGGAAGAGAAGCCACACCGCCAGCGCCCGGCCGATCGGCGAGGGGGCCGCCGCGGGCGGGAAGCTCGGCAGGATTTCGAGCGGCGCCAGAAGGATCGCCAGAAACCCCGTCTCGAGAAGCAGGGCGTCCCACTGGTAATGAAGAAATTCTCCGCACGCGCGAACGAGCGAAAGATAGAGAAACCAGAGGAGCGCCAGAACGGGAATCGGCGCCACCCCCGCCACGAGGAGGATCGACAGCGCCGCCCCGCCCCGCGTCATCGCCCGGAGCGCCCGGTCGGAAGAGGCCCACCACGCCAGCGTCGGCCAGCCGAGAAAAAGCGGGAGCCTCCGCCGCCCGTGGCGCGCCAGGAAGTCCCGCACCGGAAGAATGCCCCGGCTGCCGATCAGACCCAGGATCTGCCGGTCGAGAGAGACGAAGGCGACCCCATAAACGACCCCGAGGAGCCGCAGGAAAAGCCAGGTCGAAAGGACGTAGGCGTCCGCACCGGGAACGGTCTCGCGCATGGAGGCCGCCCTCGATTATAAGAACTTCCGGCCGCGGCGCTTTTTTCTTGGCGCGCCCCGGGTTTTATGGTGAACTCCCGGCCATGCAACGCCCCGGCGGGCGCCCCCGATGAGCACGCAACTTCTGCTCTGGATCGGCTTCGCCGTCCTCGTCGTGGCGGCCCTGGCGATCGACCTCGGATTCTTCCAGCGCAAGGCCCACGTGGTGCGCCCGAAGGAAGCGATCCTCTGGTCGATCATCTGGGTGGTCCTCGCCCTCGTCTTCAACGTGGTCGTCTATTCCTTCCGCGGCAAGGAGGCCGCGCTCCAGTTCCTGACGGGTTACCTCGTCGAGAAGTCCCTGAGCGTGGACAACCTCTTCGTCTTCCTCATGATCTTCTCGTACTTCGGCGTGCCGCGGGAGTACGAGTCCCGGATCCTCATGTGGGGAGTCCTCGGAGCGATCGTCACCCGGGCCATCTTCATCGTGGCCGGGACGGAACTTATGAAGCGCTTCGCCTGGACCACCTACGTTTTCGGCGGGATCCTGATTCTCACCGGCCTCAAGCTCCTCCTGAAGAAGGAAGGCGTGATCCAGCCCGAAAAGAACCCCGTCGTCCGCCTCTTCCGGCGGCTTTTCCCCGTGACCCCGCAGCTCGACGGTCAGAAGTTCTTCACGCGCGTGGACGGACGGCTCATGGCCACGCCGCTCTTTATCACGCTCATCGTCGTCGAAACCACGGACGTCGTCTTCGCCGTGGACTCGGTTCCGGCCATCTTCGCGGTGGTCACGCCTCCGGACACGTTCCTCATCTACACCTCGAACGTCTTCGCGATCCTGGGCCTCCGGCAGCTTTATTTCCTCCTCGCCCACCTCATGGGGGCCTTCCGGTTCCTCAAGTTCGGTCTCGTTTTCATCCTCGTCTTCGTGGGGGTCAAGATGCTTCTGGCCCACAGCCCCTATAAGGTTCCCACGCCCCTTTCCCTGGCCGTCATCGGCGGAACGCTTTTCCTCTCCGTGGCCGCCTCGCTGCTCTTCCCCGCCCGGGAAAAGGCCCACGCCCCGCACCCCCCGCACGCCCCGGCGGCCTGACCCGCCGCGGGCCCACTCCCGGGCGTTATATAATGGATTACATAACGCCATGGGTCCTCTCGAACTCTCCCTGGCCGTGGGGTTGACGGCCACGCTCGCGAGCCTGCCGCCCGCCGTCGCCGTGGCGTGGTTCCTCGAACGCTCCCGCTCCCCCGCCCGCGGCGCGGTCCACGCGCTCGTCCTCCTGCCGCTCGTCCTGCCCCCCGTGGTCCTCGGATACGGGCTCCTCAAGCTCTTCTCGCCGCGGGGCCCCCTGGGCGCCGCCCTCGAGGCGATCGGGCTGCCCGTGGCCTTCCACTTCGGAGGAGCGGTCGTCGCGGCGGCCGTCGTGGGCTTTCCCCTTCTGGTGCTCTCCACGGGACTGGCCATGAAGGCGGTCGATCCCCGCCTCGAAATCGCGTCGCGCAGCCTGGGACGTTCGGCCGCGGCCACGTTCTTCCGCGTCACGCTGCCCCTCTCCTGGCCGGGAATCCTGGCGGGATCCGCGCTCTCCTTCGCCCGCGGCGTCGGCGAATTCGGAGCCACCATCGTCCTGGCGGGCCGCATCCCGGGACGCACCGAAACGATCCCGCTCCGGATCTACGCGGAACTCGACGCCCCCGGCGGCGAGGCCCGGATCGCAGGCCTCGTGGCCTTCTCCGTCGCCCTCGGAGCGGCCACCGTAATCGCGGCGCGGCTCCTCGACGGCGCCCACCGCCGGCGCCTGGAGCTCGACCGGTGAGGCTCGACGTCCGCGCCCGGATCCGCCGGCCCGGAGGCTTCGTCCTCGACGCCGACGTCTCCTGCGAGGCCTCGGCGCTGGCCGTCGTGGGCCCCAGCGGAAGCGGCAAGTCCACCTTCCTCGAGGCCGTCGCGGGCATCGAGCCGGGGGCCCGGGTCGTCCTGGACGGCGAGGACCTCTCCGCCCTCCCGCTCCACCGGCGCCGGATGGGCTACGTGACCCAGGACGCGCTTCTTTTCCCGCACCTCACCGTCCGCGAGAATCTCCTCTACAGCCCGCACGCGCGCGACCTCGGCGACGTGCCCCGCGCGCTCGGCATCGAGGGGCTCCTCGAACGCCGCCCGCGCCACCTGAGCGGAGGCGAGCGACGCCGCGCCGCCCTCGCGCGGGCGATCCTCTCCCGCCCGCGCGTCCTCCTCCTCGACGAGCCCTTCGCCGGCCTCGACGAGCCGCGCCGCCGGGAAGCCATGGCCCTCCTCGACCGCGTCCGGCGCCGCTACGGCATCCCCATGATCCTCGTCAGCCACCAGGCCGACGAGACGATCGGACTGACCGACCGCGCGATCCGCCTCGAGGAAGGGCGGGTCGTCGCTTCCGGCCCGACTCCCTCGGTCCTGCGCGCCGGCGAAGGGCGCATCGACAACTATCTCTCCGGAAGCGTGACCGGCCCGGGACGCGTGCGGGTGGGCTCCGTGGAGCTGGCGGCCGCGCTTCCCGACGGCGCCTCGGGCCACGTGCGCCTCGCCTGCTACGCGCACGATGTTCTCCTGAGCGCCCTGCCGCTTCCGCGAGGGCTCTCGGCGCGGAACGTCTTCCCCGCGCGCGTGGCGGGCGCGGCCCCCGTCGGGGACGCCGTGCTCGTGGAGCTCGCCGACCCCCCGCTCCGGGCGCTCGTGACCCCCGAGGCGGCCGCCGCGCTCGACCTTCGGCCCGGCGCGCCCGTCGGCGTCGTCCTCAAAGCCACCTCCCTCGCCTATCTCGGGCCGGACCGATGAACCGCTACGAGGCCGTCGTCCGGTCGCTCGACCGAAAGGGGACCTGCGCGTGGCTCTCCGTGGGAAAGGCGCTGCTGGCGGCGCGGCCCTGGCCGGACCTCGCCCGGGGACGGCGGGTCCGGATCCTCGTACGCCCCGAGGACGTGGTCCTCTGCGCCCGGCACCCGGGCCGCACGAGCGCCCGGAACGTCCTTCCGGCGCGCGTCCTCGCGGTGCGCGCCGTTCCGGAGGGAGCGGCCGTCCTCCTGGACGCCGGATTTCCGCTCGAAGCCCTCGTCACGCGCCGCGCGGCCCGGGAGCTTGGACTTCGCGCCGGACGTTCCCTCTTCGCGCTCGTCAAGGCCGCGGCCGTGACGCCCGACGCTTCCGCCCCGGCTCTCGTGCGCGTCACGCTCCGGGGTCCTCGCGGAACGCTCGATCCCGACCGCATCGACCTCTTGAAGACGGTGGGGCGGACGGGGTCGCTCTCGGCGGCGGCGCGCGAGCTGAGGATTTCCTACCGGACCGCCTGGCTGCGGGCGCGCGCGGCGGCCCGCGCGTGGGGCGCGCCCCTTCTGCGCGCGGCGCCGGGCGGTCCCGGCGGCGGCGGGGCCGTTCTGACCTCCGAAGGACGCGCCGTCCTCGCCCGGGCCGACGCCGCGGAACGCGCCGCCCAGGCGGCGTCCCCCTTCACGGCCGCCAGAGCCAGCGCAGGGACTCCGGCAGGATCGCCCCGCCGTGGACGCCCGAGTGCTTTCCGACGCCGTATTCGAAGCGGTAATCGTACCCGGCGAACTTGAGCGCGGCCGCCATCTCCTGGTTGGCCAGCGGCCAGTTGCCGTGCTCATTGTCCAGGTCGTGGGCTCCGTCCTGGAGAAAAACCCGGATCGGCTTGGGCGGCCGGGTCTTCCTGATGAGCGACGGGTAGACGTGCCCGCCCCGGATGTTGACGAAGCTGCCCACGTGACTGAGCACCTTGGAGAACTGGTCCGGCCGCTCCCAGGCGACCGTGAAGGCGCAGATTCCCCCCGAGCTGATCCCGCCGATCGCCCGATCCTTGGGATCCTGGCTCAGCACGTACTGCCGGCCCACCTCGGGAAGAATCTCCTCGATGAGAAACCGCGCGTACTGATCCGAAAGCGTGTCGTACTCGAAACTGCGGTTGGAGACGGGCTTGGCCCCCGGCTTTTCGGCGGGGAAGACGCCCGGATTGATGAAGATCCCGATCACGACGGGGATCTCCTTCCGGTGAATGAGGTTATCGAAGACGATGGGAACCCGGAACGCGCCGTTCTCGTTGACGTAGCTGCCGCCGTCCTGAAAGACCATGACCGCGGCGGGACGCGCGGCGTCGTACTGGGCGGGAACGTACACCCAATAGTCCCGCTCCGTGCCCGCGAAGATCCGGCTTTTCCACGAGCGCTTGGTCACCGTGCCGCGCGGGACGCCTTCCTGCCGCTGGGAGTCCGGGCCCAGCTTGTACAGCTGCCGCTCGTCCGGCGGAGGCGCCTCCTGCGGAGCGGCCGCCTGGAAAAGAAGCACTCCGGCGAAAAGGAACAGGCTCATCGGATCGAATCTCCCGAAAGGATGTCTCCTTTCTTTACGAACGCTCCTCCGGGGACGGGAGTTGCTCCGTCTCCGAGCGGCCTCCGGCGGCCTTCCGCAGGCGATCCGCGATCGCCAGCCCCAATCCCTCCTCGGAAGGCGCCGCCGCGACCACGGCCTCGACCCCTCGAGCGTCGGCCGCCCGCAGGGCGGCGTAGAGCATCCGCGCCGCGGCCTCCCCATCCTCGGGAAGCCGCAGAATCTCCACCCGCACCCCCCGGGCCCGCAGCTCGGCCGCCCGCGCCTCCAGCGTCCCCGGCTCGGCCAGGATCACCCGCGCGCGGGGCGCGTAGTGCGACGCCAGCCGTCCGGGCGCGCGCGGGCCGCCCGAACCGGCCGGTGGAACCGGCCGACCCAGCGCCGCCTCCAGCGCCTCCCGCGGAACTCCCCCGGGCCGCAGAAGCGCCGGCGCTTCCCCCGAAAGATCCACGATCGTCGACTCGATCCCCACGGTGCACGGACCGCCGTCGAGAATGAAATCCACGTCCTCCCCGAGATCCTGCCGCACGTGGTCCGCCGTCGTGGGGCTGACCCGCCCGAACCGGTTGGCCGACGGCGCCGCCACGCCCCCGCCGAATTCCCGGAGCAGCGCCCGCGCCGCCGGATGGGCGGGAACCCGCAACCCCACCGTTTCCTGGCCGCCCGTCACGACCCGAGACACCCGCTCCCCCCGCCGCAGAACGATCGTCAGAGGTCCCGGCCAGAAGCGCTCCGAGAGAATCCTGGCTTCCCGAGGAACCTCGGCCGCCCACTCCCCAAGCTCCTCCGCCGAGGCCAGATGAACGATCAGAGGATGACCGGCCGGACGGCCTTTGACCGCGAAGATCCTCCGCACCGCCGCCTCGTGGGTCGCATCCGCCCCGAGGCCGTACACCGTCTCGGTGGGAAACGCCACCAGCCCCCCCTCCCGCAGAACGCGCGCCGCGTGAACCCGCGCGATCTCCTCCGCGGCCTCGACCAGACTGGGAACGACCGCGCAGGAAACCTTGAGCTCCGTGCGATGTTTCTCCCCGTGGCCCGTCAGGACATAAACGCCGCGCGCCCCGGCGGCGGCCGCCAGCTCCATGTCGGCCGGATGGTCCCCCACGACCCACGAGCGTGAAAGGTCCACGCCGTGCTCGTCGCGGGCGCGGAAAAGGAAGTGCGGATTCGGCTCGACGCCTCCGCATCCGTCGGCGCGCCGAGGCGGGCCGCAATACACGCCGCGGACGGGAACCCCGGCGCCGGCGAGGCGTTCGACCACGGCGTCATTCACACGCCGGGCGTCCTCGGGACGGACACGGCCCCCGGCCGCTCCATTCCGGGGAACGACGATGAAAAACTCGAAGGCGCCGCCCAGGCGGCGCAACGCCCCCTCGAGGCCCGGGTAAAACAAGACCTGCGCGGGGTCGCTCCGGGGACCGCGGTCTTCGATCAGCGTCCCGTCCCGGTCCAGGAAGATCGCGGGCTTGCCCATGACGGAAGGATATAAGGCTCCGCTCCGCGTTTCCACTGCCGGGGTGGAAGATTCCCCGCCGCGGGCCGAACTCCGCGGCCGCCTCAGAAGGACGCGCCGATCGAAAAGACCAGCCCCCGCAGCCGCAGATGGACGATGTCCTCCTCGTCGCGCCGGGCGTTCTCCTCGAGGTGGACGTGGTAGAGCTCGTACCCCAGCCCGGCGAAGATCGGCCCCCATCGGCCTCGAACGCCGAAGGCGTACTCGATCGGATCGAGGACCGAGGTATCCCCGCTCCGGAACGGGACGAAAAACCCGCCCGCCGAAGCGTAGAGCTCAAGCCACGGCCAGGGTTCGGCCGCGAGCCTGAGGCGCGGCGTCGGAAAAACGCCCCCCAGGCGCGTCCGCCCGAATCCGAGATCCGCGTCCACCACCATGTACTCGAGGAACGCCCCGGCCTCCAGACGAAGTCCTTCCGCCAGCGGCACGATCCCGAATCCGCCGAGTTCGACGTGGCGGAAAAGAACGTCCGTGTCGCTCTCGGTCCCCGCCGGAACGACGCGGCCGCCCCAGTTCTTGTCCTCATCGAGCGTTCCGTCCCCACGCGCCCGGAGTTCCCGGTACCCCGCCTCGAGCCGGAAGTCCTCCCAGACGAGGCGCGCGGCGACGCCCGGGCTGGGGACGGATCCTTCCGCGTCGAGTTCCCGCGAGAAGACGCTTTCGCCGGCGAACCCGTCCTCGCCGTCGCGCAGGCGGAACTTGGGGGAGACCGCGGCGGGGCGGGCCTCGACTTCGACGACGGGCTCCTGGAGAGCGCAGGCCAGAAGGATCGCGATCATGGGTAGTGTTTCTCCTGATAGGCCTGAGCGCGGCGCAGGAGGGTCCGGTCCGCCCCGTACGCGCGCGCGAAGCGCATCCGGTCGGTCCGGGACAGAAGCATCCGGCCCACCCGCATGAGGCAGGCCAGATCCCGCACGCGACCGGCGCGCCGGAAGATCCGATACCGCCAGATGCCGGCGAAAGGAACGTCGAGGACATGCAGCGCCCAGCGCCCGTCCCGCCGCCCGAGGAGGAGATTCTTGGCCCGCAGCGTGTGGATGAAGAATCCCGCGTCGTGCGCCCGGCGGAGCGTCCGGGCGAAGTCCGACAGGAGCGCCCGCCGTTCGGCCGTCCCGGGCAGCGCGAAGGGCGCCGAGCCCGGCCGATCGGCCAGATCCCGCAGACCCACGGCCGGCTCGACCGCCCGGGTCAGAAGAAAGCTCACGCTCACGAATCCCAGCGTCCGCTCCTGGCCGTACGCCAGGGGTTCCGGAACGTCGAAGCCGAGCTCCGCCAGACGCAGCAGGTTGCGATACTCCCGGCGCGCCCGGGAGACGATAAAGAGCGTCCGCAACCGCCAGAGCCCCGAGTAGGCGTATACCTTAAGGAAGAACCGCCCTTGAGGAAGGCGCAGTTCCCGGACGGCGCTGCGGGCGCGACCCCCCTCGGGAAGGACGCCCCAGCGGGCGATCACCTCGCGGGGCGTGCGGAGCCCCGCAAGGATTTCGCGTCCCGCGCCGCGGGTCACCAGTTCCGCGCCGTGGAGGAGCATCTCCGACGGGCGGGATTGTAATCGAAGCCGTCGGTTTCCGAGACGGAAATCGGACGGCCGTGGCCACGAACGGGACCGCAGGGCTTTAGATCCGGGACCCCGCGATTCGATCGGGAGGATCTGATGCGCGCGACGCTTCCGGCGATCTTCGTCCTCACCCTCGGCTGCGTGTCGGAGCCCCGGACCGGCCCCCCGCCCGCCTCCGCGCCGGGGCCCCGGCTCTACGTGGCGCTCTGGTTCGACACCGAGGACTACATCCTTCCGGCCAGCGACGACGCCGCGCGGCGCCTGGCGGAATTCCTGACGCGCGAGGGGATCCGCGCGACCTTCAAGGTCGTGGGCGAAAAGGCCCGCACGCTGGAGCGCCGCGGCCGCCGGGACGTGATCGAGGCGCTTGGGCGCCACGAGATCGGTTACCACTCGAACTGGCACAGCCTCCACCCGACGCCGGCGCAGTATCTGGCGGACCTCGGGTGGGACGAAGGCGTGGCGGAATTCGAGCGTCGCGAGGGCCCCGGGGTCGAGGATCTGCGGCGCCTCTTCGGACGGAACCCCACCTGCTACGGGCAGCCGGGAAGCTCCTGGGCCCCGCAGGCGTACGGCGCGATGCGCCGCTGGGGCATGGTCGCGTACCTCGACGCGGGAAGCCACGTCGTGCTCGACCAGAAGCCGCACTATTACGCCGGACTCCTCACGCTTTACCGCCTCGCCCACACGCTGCGCACCGGCCTGGGCGGGCCCGCGGACCTGGAGGACGCCCGTAAGCGCTTCGCGGCGGCGCGCGAGCGGCTCCTGGCGGAAGGGGGCGGCGTGGTCCACATCTTCTACCACCCCTGCGAGTGGGTCCACCGGCAGTTCTGGGACGGCGTCAACTTCGCCGCGGGGGCCACGCCGCCGCGCCGCGAGTGGAAGCTCCCGCCCCGGAAGACGCCCGAGGAGACGCGGACGGCGTTCGAGACTTTCGAGGCGTACATCCGCTGGATCAAGACCTTCCCGGACGTCCGCTTCATCACGGCGACGGACGCGGCGCGGCTGTACCGCGACCGCGCCCGCGGGCGGACCTTCACGGAGGCGGAGATCCGCGAGATCGCCGCGGCGGTGGGCGAAGAGGTCACCTACCAGCGGCGCGGCGAATACGCCCTCTCGGCGGCCGAGGTCTTCGCGATTCTGTGCGCCTTCGCGGCCCGGGGCGGACCCGTGACGCTCGAGGACGGTCCGCTCGGCCCGACGGGCGAGGTTCCTCTGCTCGACGCCCCCGTGCGGGCGCACGCGGAGGACTTCGCGCGGGCGGTCGAGGAGGCCGACGGCTACGTGCGGCGCCATGGACGGCTGCCCTCGACCGTGTGGCTCGGAAGCCGGGGGGTTCCGCCCGAGGCGTTTCTCCGCGCCCTGGCCGCGCGGCTGCGCGGCGGGGCCTCGGAGGAGCCCGTCGAGGTTCCTCCCGCCCGGCTGGGCTGCGCGCGGCACGTCGCCGAAGACAGCCCGAAGCTCTGGGGGTGGCTTTTCCCGCCGGGCTTCCACGCGCCGCGCCTCATGGATCTGGCGCGACGCCAGTCCTGGACGCTCAAGCCCGCGATCGCCGACCCCACGGCGATTCCTTGACGAAGAACGGACCGCTTGCGGAAACCCGAAGGGGACACTATACTCTCGTTCGGAGAGGGGATCCGGCGCGCGGCGATCTGGCCCTGGAGAGAGGCTCTGGTCCCGGTTCCCTTCCTACGGCGCGGGGTGGAGCCCGCACTCCTTCTCTTCCGGCCGTTCCCACCACCACCGTCCGGCGCGCTCGTCCTCGCCGGGACGCACGGCGCGCGTGCACGGGGCGCAGCCGATGGAAACGTACCCCTGGTCGTGCAGCCGGTTGCGGGGCACGCCGTGGGCGGCCAGGTACTCGAAGACCTGCGGCGTCGTCCAGTCGGCCAGCGGGTTGATCTTCACGATCCTGCCGTGGGCGTAATCCAGTTCCACCTTCCGGACGCGCCCGCGCGTGACCGCCTGGCTGCGGCGAAGGCCCGTGATCCAGGCGTCCAACGTGGACAGGATGCGGTTGAGCGGCTCGACCTTCCTCACGTGACAGCAGAGCTTGCGGTTTTCCACCGACCGGTAGAAGAGGTTGACGCCTTTCTCGCGGACCATCCGTTCCACGGCGGCGGCGTCCGGGAAAAGGATCTCCACGTCGATCCCGTAGCGGGCGCGCACCTCGTCGATGAACTCGTAGGTTTCGGGATTGAGGCGGCCGGTGTCCAGCGTGAACACGCGGACGGCCTTGGGGTCGATGCGCCACATCATGTCCAGGACCGCCACATCCTCGGCGCCGCTCCAGGCCAGGGCCGCGGACTTTCCGAACGTCGAAAGGGCCCATCGCAGGACCTCCTGGGGCGGGGCCGATTCGAAGCGCCGGTCGAGCTCGGCGATCTCGTCGGCCGAAAAGCGCGGGCGGCGGGAAGGCGCGGCGGGGGGAGCGTCCATGCGGGCCTTGATAGCACAGCCGGCGGGCGCGGGCAAGAGGGAAAAGGCTGAAGGCGGAGGCGGAGAAGGCCGATTTTCTCCATAGATGATCGTCGAGACCGCCCGCCGTCTGAGCCTGCCGGAGGTTTCCGCGCGGGAGACGATGCTCCTGGCGGCCCTCGGCCTGGGCCTTCTGGCGGCGGGTCTGGCCGCGGGGCTCGTTCTCATCTTTACCGCGGGCGCGGCCGGGCTGGCGGGGCTCGCCACGGGCCTTTCGCGCTCGATCCGCGTGTGGCGCGGCCGGGCCCTTCCCCGCGAAGGCCCCGTGACGCTCGTGGCGGCCACGTTCGTCAACGGCAGCCTCACCCTGTACCTGGGCCTGGCGATCTACATCGTGCTGCGCTTCGGGGCCTGAGCGTCCCGCCGATTCCCCGCGACTCCGCCGCGCCGATCCGCCATAATGCGCTTCAGGGACGGAGATCCTCGGTGATTCGGGATTCGTCATTCGGCCTTTCGGGTTCTACTCCTGGACGTTTACGGTTCGTCTTTTCGTTTTGGCCGAGAGGAATTCTATGACCGGCACGGACGGCGGGCGCGGAATCCGCTTCGAGTTCACGGAGGAACAGGAGCTTCTGCGCTCCCTGGCGAGGGAATTCGTCGAAAAGGAGGTGAAGCCCCGGGCCGCGCGGATCGACCGCGAAGGCCGGATTCCTCCCGAGCTACTGGAGCGCGCCCAAGCGCTGGGGCTTTTCGGCGTGGCTTTCCCGGCGGAATACGGCGGCGGAGGGGGAGGCGAGACGGGCTACTGCATTCTGATGGAGGAGCTCGGCCGCGGGTGCGGCTCGTTCGCCGGCGTCGTCGGCGCCCACCAGGGCATCGGCGCGATGTCGATCTTCCTGGCCGGAAGCCCCGAGCAGAAACGCCGCTGGCTGCCCGACCTCTGCGCCGGACGCAAGATCGCCTGCTACGCCCTGACGGAGCCTTCCGGCGGATCGGACGCCGCCATGATGCGCACGACCGCGATCCGGAAGGGTTCCCGGTGGATCCTCACCGGAGACAAAATCTGGATCACGAACGCGGACATCGCCGATCTTTTCGTCGTTTACGCGGTGACCGATCCGGCGCTGCGGGCGCGCGGGGGGATCACGGCTTTCGTCGTGGAACGCGGCGCGCCGGGCCTGACGGTCGGACCGCCGGACGAGAAGATGGGACTCCGCGCCATGCACTCGCCGCAGATCTTCCTCGATCAGGTGGAGGTTCCCGACGAGAACGTCCTGGGGGCGCCCGGCGAGGGCTTCAAAGTGGCCATGGCCGCGCTCGACCGGGGAAGGCTGTCTCTGGGAGCGACGGTGCTGGGCTCCGCCAAGGAGATGCTCGATCTTTCGGTGGGCTACGCCCGCCAGCGGCAGGCTTTCGGAAAGCCGCTGGCGGAGCACGAGTTCATCCAGGGGTACCTCGCGGAGATGGCGGCCTGGATCTACGCGATGGAGTCGGCGGTGTACCGGACGGCCTGGATGTGCGACCGCGGCATGCGGATCACCCGGGAGAGCGCGATCGTCAAGATGCTGGCGACGGAGCGGTACGCCGAGATTGTGGACCGGGCGCTTCAGATCCACGGCGGCATGGGCTACATGTGCGAGCTTCCGATCGAGCGCTTCTACCGCGACGAGCGGGTCTATCGGATTTTCGAGGGCACCAACGAAATCCAGCGGATCGTCATCGCGCGGGACGTCGTCCGGAAGGGCGGATACTGAAGGCGCCCGGGGGCGGTATACTATACCGGAAAGAGGGAGTGCGGACATGTCGGGTCGGACGAAGTTTCTGATCGCCCTGCTTGTGGCGGGCGTGACGTTTCATCAGCTCAAGGAGCGCTCCGGCCGCCTGTGGGGCCGTTCGGGGGCCTACCCCGTTCTCCAGAAGCACACCGGAGGGGCCCGGGTGGGCGACATCCACAGCTTCCGCGTGACGCTCGAAGCCCCGCCCGAGGAAAAGCAGTTCCGCGAACTCGAGGTGCCGGATACCGCTTTCGAGAAACTTCTGGAAGGAGACCTCGTCTCTTTCGACGTCCGGCGGCTCCCCTTCCTCGGCCTGGACCTCATCGAATTCGAGGCCGTGCGGGAGGGCCGGACGGTCGTCGCCTGGAAGGAAGGATTTCCCATCTTCTGGTTCGGGATGGCCGGAGTGGCCCTCGGCGCGGGAGGAGCGGCGGCGCTGGTGCTGACGCTGCTGCTCCTGGCGCTCGGATACGGCCGCGCGCCGAAGGACTGAAGCTTCGCGGTCCGACGCCGGGTCTGCGGAACCTTGCCGGGGCGCGGCGCTCCTCCTAAACTGCTGCCGGAATGGACGCCGCCGGAACGACGGAGGACCGGGTCTTCGGCCGGCCGGAACTTTATCCCCCGCTTCCGCCGGCGCTTTACCCGGACACGGAGACGGACATCTTCAGCGTCTCGGTCGAGGGCGCGGAGGTGCGGTATGCGTGCCGGGGAGCGCCCTCGCGGCCGCCTTTGGTCTTCGTTCACGGCTGGGGCGCATCCTTCAAGTTCTGGAAGAAAACCCTGCCGTATTTTTCTCCCCGCTTCCGGTGCCTGGCGCCGGATCTGCCCGGGTTCGGGGCGTCGGAAAAGCCGGACCGCGACTACTCGATGGAAGCCCTGGCCGTCTGGCTGGGCCGGTTCCTGGACGCCGTCGGCGTGCGGCGCGCGTCGATCGTGGGTCATTCCATGGGAGGCACGGTGGCGCTCCTTCTGGCGCTGGAGGCGCCGGAGCGGGTGGAGCGTCTGGCCGTGGTCAACCCGGTCGTGACGGGATCGACCGCGTTTTCGGGAGCGTACCGGTTCCTCATGATGCCGGGGATCCGGACGGCGGCCTGGCTTCTGGCGCGCGGGAAGCGGTTCCGCCGGTGGGTGGCCAGGGACTTTTCGTACGTCCAGCGGCTTGACGACGAGCTGGCCGACGACGTGGCGCGGCCGACGTACCGGGCGGCGGTGGAGACGCTCCGGGCGCTGGCGAAGGTGGACCTGGCGCCGCGGCTGGAGCGGCTCTCGATGCCGGTGCTTTCCGTGGGAACCGATCTCGACCGGGTGGTGGCGCCCGGCCAGTTCCGCCAGGTTCCCGGCCGGACGGTGCTTCTTTCGGGGTGCGGGCACATGCCGATGCTGGAGCGGCCGGACGAGTTCAACCGGCGGCTCGACGCGTTTCTGCGGGGCGAGGACGGTCCGGATCAGAGCTTCTGAAGCTCGTCGCCCGCGTAGACGGACCAGATCGTGCCGGGGGCCAGGGCCATGCACTCGTTGAATTTGGCCTTGGCCGAGGCGACGCCGCCGAGCTTGGCGTGGAGGGTGCCCAGGGCCAGAAGGGCGCGGCCGTCCATCGGGGCCAGGGTGAGGGCGGCCTGGAGGTGCTGGATGGCCTGGACATACTGGCGCTCGCGGGCGGCGGCGATGGCGAGGCGGTAGTAATCCTCGAAGCCGGCTTCCGCGCGGTTGACGCGGGCTCGGCACTGGCGGACGGTTTCCTCCTCCTCCTGCGGGGTCAGCGCGGCCCACTCGCGGGGCGCGTAGAGGTCGGCGGCCTGAGGGCCGAAGAAATCGCGGAAGAAGGCGAAGCGGCCGGGATCGAGAGCGCCCTTGAAGCCCTTGCCCACGCCGAGGACCCACGCCTTGTAGTCGCGCACGAAGCCCGCCTGGGAGTCTTCCTCTCCGAAGGCCAGCTCGTACTCCCGGCGGAGGCGTCCGCCGTCGTGGAACTTGTCCAGGAGGATGCGGTACGCGGCCAGGGCGCTGACGACGGCCTGTTCGGCGGAACGGGTGGCCACAAGGGGGACGAAGAGGGCGTCGCGCTCCCACTCGTAGAAGCCGCCGCCCATGTAGGGGGCGATGACGACGCCGGCGACGTCGGGGAGGGCCGGATCGCACTGCTTGGCCAGGGACAGGATGGCGTCGAGCTCGGCCTTGCCGAGGCGGGGCTGGGAGGTGAGCAGCACCGAGTACGTGCGGGCCAGGCCCGAGCCGGCGACGCCGAGCCAGAGGACGGAGCGCACGAAGCGGAGCTCGTCGAGGGCCCAGCGTTCGCGCTCCTGGGGAGGCAGGGAGCGGGGCGCGGCGGCGGCGGCCTCGCCGGCGTCCTTGCGCTGTCCGCGTTTCTCGGCCATCTGCCGGTCGAGCTCGCGCAGCTCGTCGAAGTAATAGAGCTCCTTCTCGGCGCGGGCGCGTTCGCGGGCGCGGGCGAGCATGCGGGAGCGGATCTCCTGAAGCTGCCGGCGCTGTTCGGCCAGGCGGGCGTCCTCTTCCTTCTCGAGGCGCAGGGCCATGGCGTCGAGGGTTTCGTCGATGCGCCCCGACACGAGGAGGTCCACCGCCTGGGGCGTGAAGCCCGGAAGGTTCTTGAAGAGGAGGGCGAGCTGCATGTAGATCCAGGTGCGGCGGTCGCGGATGACGCGGGTTTCCAGGGGGGACTCGCCCTCGCGGGGGCTGAGGCCTCCGTAGAGGAGGAACTGCCGGTAGCGCTGGGCGAGCCATTCGGAGAGGTAGAAGCAGCCGGGGCGTCCGGGGGCGTAGATCTCGCGAAGGAGCGCGGTTCGATTCCGTTCGGCCCCGGGCACAAGGCGGGCGTCCAGAAGCCCCAGGTCCAGAAGCAGCCGCTCCTCGGGGGAGAAGACCAGCCGGTCGGGATTTTCGCGGACGGCGCGCAGGACGAGGCGCTCGACCTCGCGCCACCAGAGGGCGTTGAGCTCCTCGGCCAGGGGCTCGAGGGCGGGCCGCGAGGTCACCGAAGCCTCGCCGGGCCCGCGCTCGGCGAGGAACCGCTGCACCCAGGGCTCGATTTCTGTAGCCACGGCGTCCCGAGAAGTATACCATCGACGCCCCGCGGGGGGCGCGAAAGCGCCCGGCCCGCGCGTTGTATATCTAATGGGTAAGGGGCATATTTTAAGCTATAATTAAGACCGTCCGATGAGAGCGCGGGCGGTTCAACGGGTCCTGAAGCGCTGCCTGGGACACCGGGAGGGCGAGCCGGTGCTCGTGGTGACCGACGCCCCCCTGGAGCCCCTGGCGCGGGCCTTCCACCAGGAGGCCCTGGCGCTGGGCGTGGAGGCGACGCTCCTGGCCCTTCCCCCGGGGGCCGCCGCCGCAGGCAGACTTCCGCCCTCCGCGGCCGAGGCGCTCCGGGCCGGCGGGTCGGCGGTCCTGATCACCTCCCGCGACCTCCTGCCCGCGGCCGCGCTCCGCGAGGCGTGCGCGCGCCACGGGACGCGCGCGGCCTCCCTGCCCGGCGTGGACCCCGCGCGCCTGGAGGCGCTCCTGGACGTGGACGACGAAGCGCTCGCCCGGCGCAACGAGGAGCTGGCCCGCCGCTTCGAAGGCGCCCGCCGCGTCCGCCTGACGACCCCCGCGGGAACCGACCTCCGCTTCGAAATCGCCGGCCGCCCCGTCCGGCGCGACTCGGGGGACCTGTCCCGCCCCGGCGCCCTCGGAACGCTCCCGGCCGGCGAAGTCGCGGTGGCCCCCGTCGAGGGCACCGCCGAAGGCGTCGTCCGCGCGGACGCCTCGATCGCGGGCCTGGGCCTCCTCGAGCAGCCCGTCACGATCCGCTTCTCCGCCGGGCGGGCGGTCGAGGTGAGCGACGCGCGCCTGCGCGACCTCCTGGCCCCTCATGGACCGGACGCCTTCCAGCTGGGCGAGTTCGGCATCGGCACCAACCCCCGCGCCTCCGTCGTGGGCAACCTCCTCGAGGACGAGAAGGCCGCCGGCACGGCGCACCTGGCCCTCGGGTCCAACGCCGCCCTCGGCGGGCGCGTGGACGTCCCGATCCGCGTGACCGTCGTCCTCCGCGGCGCGCGGGTGGAAATCGACGGCCGCCCGCTGGAGGACGAGTTCCTCACGCCCCCCGCCGGCCCCCCCGTCCCGGCGGACCCGGGCGCCCTCCCGCTGGAGTCCCTCGACGCCTACAAGGTCCTTTTCGAGTGCTCCAACGACCCTCAGTACGTCCTCGATCTGGAAACCCAGCGCTTCCTGGCCGTCAACCCCGGCTTCGAGCGCTTCACCGGATATTCCCGCGACGAACTTCTGGGCGGCGCCCTCACCGTGGGCAAGCTCGTGGCCCGCGAGTCCCAGTCCGTCTACCAGCAGAAGCGGGACGCCCGCCGCGCCGTTTCCGCCGAGCGCTACGAGCTCCGGTTCCTCACCAAGTCCGGCGAAAAAAAGCCCGTGGAGCTTTCCGTGCGCCGCATCACCCTGGCCGGCCGCGAGGTCGTCGTGGGCTCCCTGCGCGACCTCACCCACCGCAAGAAGCTCGAACAGGAGATGTGGGAGAAAATCGAGGAGCTGGGCTACGCCAACAGCCGGATCTACGCCCTCACCGAAAAGATCAAGCGCGTCCCGGAGCTGACGCCTCTGCTTCTGCCCCTGACCGACGAAGAGGAGCTTCTCGAGCGCGCCGCCGCCCTTCTGTGCGCCCGGGAAGGGCTGGGGTACGCGGACGTCTCCTTCTACCTTCTGCGCGAGGACGCCCTGGAGCTCGTTCACTCGACCGTGAAGCTCCGCCGGCGGCGCTTCCCGCTCGCCTCCGATCACCGTCTCGTGCGCGTCCTCCTCGGCGACGAGCCCGGCGGCATGACGCGGGAGCGCGCCGTGATGCCCCTCAAGGGCCGCGAGCGCCACATCGGCGTGCTCGAAGTGTTCTTTCACCCGAAGGAAATCGAGCTTCTCGAGGACAACGAGCGCGCCCTCAAGGGCTACCGGGACCTTCTCGAGACCCTCTCCAACGTTCTCGGGCTTCTCGTCGAGAACCTCCGCCTTTACGAGCGGGTCCGCCGCCAGTCCATCGTGGACCACCTCACGGGCGTCTTCAACCGGCGCTACTTCGACCAGAAGCTCGCCGAGGAAATCACCCGGGCCACGCGCTACGGCCGCGAACTGAGCCTCGTGCTCCTGGACATCGACCACTTCAAGGACATCAACGACCGGATGAGCTACAAGCAGGGCGACCTCGTGCTCCAGGAAACCGCCCGCGTCTTCCGCAGCCACACCCGCGAGGTGGACATGGTCTGCCGCTACGGGGGCGACGAGTTCGCCATCCTCATGCCCGAGACGAGCTACGAGAACGCCCTCGCGAAGGCCGAGAACCTCCGGCAGGTCGTCCGCGCCCTCGAGTTCACCAACGCCGCCGACCCCTCCAAGCCCCTGCGCCTGACCCTGTCGATCGGCGTCACCGCCCACCATCCCGACGTGCGCACCGGCGACGAACTCCTGCGCGCCGTGGACGAGGCCCTCCACCTGGCCAAGCGCTCGGGCCGCGACGCCGTCTGCGGAACCTTCAAGGGCGTCCGCTCGACGGCCCGCTCGTAGGGGCGCGCGACGCCGTACATTATTAGGGCGGCCGCCACCGACCGGACCCGCCCCGGAGGTATAATCCACGGACATGAAGAAGATCCTGCTCGTCTCGCTTCTGGCGGCGACCGGAGGGGGCGTGTGGTTCCTGGGCTCCTCGCGCGCCGGCTCGGAAACCTCTCCCCGTCCCGAGGCGCGCCGCGTCCGCGTCGAACGCGGCGACCTCGTCATCCACGTGGTCGCCACCGGCGAGATCAAGCCCGTCAAGGAGGTCGAGCTCAAGTCCAAGGCCAGCGGCCAGGTCGTGCGCTTCCAGAAAGAGCCCGGAGACCCGGTCGAGGCCGGCGAACTCATCGCGGAGCTCGACAAGCGCACCGAGCAGAGAAGCCTCAGCCTGGCCGAGTCCAACCTCATGAGCGCCGAGGCGAACCTCGTCCGCGTGCGCCTTCAGGTCGAGGCCGACCTCAAGACCGCCGAGAGCGAGGCCGCCGCCGCGCGGGAAGACGAGAGCCAGAAAAAGGCCGATCTCGCCCGCCTGGAGCGGCTGGCGGGCGATCTGGTGACCGAGTCCGAACTCGGAGCGGCCCGCCTGGCCGCGCGGCTGGCCGAGGAAAAGGCCAAGCGCGCCGAGGCGGCGCTCGCCTTCATCCGGGGCCGCAAGGACGGCGACGTCAAGCTCGCCGAGGCCGAGGTGCTCCGCGCCCGCGTGGCCGTGGAGGACGCCCGCGAGCGCCTGCGGGACACCGAGATCCGCTCCCCCATCCGGGGCATCCTCCTCAAGAAACTCGTCGAGGAGGGCCAGATCGTCGCCAGCGGAATCTCCGCCTCGACCGGCGGCACCCCCATCGCCATCGTCGCCGACGTCTCGCGCCTTTACGTCGAAGCCAACGTGGACGAGACCGACGTCCTCAAGGTCCGCCGCGGCCAGCCGGCGGAGGTGTCCCTGGCCTCCGGATCGGCCGAGCGTTTCCGCGGCCGCGTAGACCTCATTCCCCCGAAGGGGGAGCTCGACTCCAACGTCACGGTCTTCAAGGTCCGCGTGGCCATCGACGAGGAGGCGTTCGGGCGCGCGTACGTGGGCATGACCGCCTCCGTCCGCATCCGGGCCGCCGAGCGCCGGAACGCCCTCCTGGTGCCGAGCGAGGCCGTCCGCCTCGAGGACGACCGCGCGGTCGTCCACGTGGACGGACCGGGGGGACCCACGCCCGTGCCCGTCCGCGTGGGGCTCGACAACGGCATCCGCGCGGAAATCCTCGAAGGACTCGCCGAGAGCCAGGAGATCTGGGTCACCCGCACGGCGCCGCCCGGAGAAAGCCGGGGCGGCGGCCGCTACCGCCTGAGATTTTAGGCGGGCCTGCGCGCCCGCCGGGTGCCATGAACGCCGTCATCCGCACCGAGAAGCTCGTCAAGAACTACCGCCTCGGCGAAGTCGACGTCGAGGTCCTCAAGGGCATCGACCTCGAGGTCCGGGACGGAGAGTACGTGGCCCTCATGGGCCCCTCGGGCTCCGGAAAGTCCACGCTCATGAACATTCTGGGCTGCCTGGACGTCCCGACGGGCGGGCGATATCTCCTCGAGGGGCGCGACGTCAGCGGGCTCTCGGAGGATGAGCTCGCAGAGGTCCGGGGGCGGCGGATCGGGTTCGTGTTCCAGACGTTCAACCTCCTGCCGCGGATGTCGGCGCTGGAGAACGTGGAGCTGCCGCTCCATTACCAGCGGCGGCCGGCGCGGCGCGCGGCGCTCCAGGCGCTCGAGGCGGTGGGGCTGGCGCGCCGGGCGGGACACCGCCCGAATCAGCTTTCCGGCGGCGAGCGCCAGCGCGTGGCGATCGCCCGCGCGATCGTCACCGAGCCCGCCCTTCTCCTGGCCGACGAGCCCACGGGCAACCTGGACTCCCGCACGGGCAAGGAGATCCTGGACATTTTCGACGGCCTGTCCCGCCGGGGCGTGACGATCGTGCTCGTGACCCACGACCGCTCGGTGGCCGAGCGCGCGCGGAGGATCGTGCACCTGAGGGACGGACGGGTGGAACGCATCGAGGAGACGCACGCGGCATGTCGTTCCTGAGAGCCTTCGCGGTGGCCCTTTCGGCGCTGGCGGCCAACAAGCTCCGCTCGATTCTGGCGGTCCTGGGGATCGTCATCGGAGTCGCCGCCGTCATCATGGTGGTCGCCATGGGCAAGGGCGCCCAGGCGCGGGTCGAAGAGACCATCCGCCGGATGGGCGTGAATCTCGTCTTCGTTCATCCCGGCACGGTCTCCCGCGGTTCCAGCGCCGCGCGCACCGTGTCGGCCGAGAACCTCACCCTCGAGGACGCGCGGGCCGTCTCCCGCCTGCCCTACGTCGCCCGCGTGGCCCCGGAGGTCCGGCGCACCTATCAGGTGAAGTACCTCAACCGGAACGCCAACCTCCAGGTCGTCGGCACGATGCCCGAAGCCGTCGAGATGCGGGGCTTCCGGATCGCCCGCGGCGCGTTTTTCGACCGGACCGCCGTAGCGCTCCGGGAGCGCGTCTGCGTCATGGGCGCCCGGGCGACCCTCGAGCTCTTCGGCGACATCGACCCCGTCGGCCGCACGATCCAGATCGACCGGCAGAGCTTCGAGGTCCTGGGGCTTCTCGAGGACAAGGGCGGCGACACCTGGGCGCGCCTGGACGAATCGGTTTACGTGCCCGTCACGACCGCCCTCTACCGCCTCTTCAACCGCCGCCACCTCAGCCAGATCATGGTGCAGATTGACCGGCCGGAGAATATCGACGCGGCGCTCCAGGAGCTGGAGCGGGAGATGCGTCGCCTCCACGGCCTGCGCGCCGGCGACGAGAACGACTTCCGGCTCTGGTCCATGGACGAGTACCGGCGCTCCATGGAGGAATCGGCGGGGGCGTTCACGATCCTCCTTTCGGGCATCGCCCTCGTCTCGCTCCTGGTGGGTGGGATCGGGATCATGAACATCATGCTCGTGTCCGTGACGGAGCGCACCCGGGAGATCGGCATCCGCAAGGCCATCGGCGCCCGGCGGCGGGACATCCTCGTCCAGTTCCTCATCGAGTCGATGACGATCTCGCTGCTCGGCGGGACGATCGGCGTGGCCGCCGGCATCGCCTTCGCCCAGGTCTTTCCGAAGCTGCCGATCTGGGACAAGCTTTCGCGCGGCGGGAC
>DATLZA010000125.1 GCA_035574235.1 Planctomycetota bacterium
GTCGAACGAGAGCGTTCCGAGGTGCGCCCGCGCGAAGCGGAAGAAGTCGTCTTCGGCCAGGCGCGCCCAGCGCAGCCCCGGATGCCGCGACCGGAGCGCCGCGTGCGCGCGCGCCAGCGCCCGGGCGTCGAGCTCCACGCCCGCCACCTGGTCGGGGATCCGCCGCGGATCGGCCCCGAGCTCCCGGAGCCGATCCACCGCCCGGATCAGGAACGCCCCCTCGCCGCAGGAGGGATCCAGGACCGCGTCCGTCGCGTCCCGGATCGCCCAGCGGCACAGCGGCCGCGCCAGGAGGGCGGGCGTGTAGTACGCCCCCAGCCCCCGCGCCGATTCCACGCGTTTCCCCCTCGGCCGGCCGGGCAGGGTCCGACCGGCCACAGGGAAGAATCGGCGCGGCCGTCCGGAAACTTGACCCGCGCGGGACCGCCCCCTAGCATGAAAGGGCCATGCTGGCCACCCGCGTGCGGCAGAAAGAGGGGGTGTTCTATTTCGTCAATTACAAGGCCCCCGACCTCCTGCGCAAGGTGCGCTTCATCAGCCGCTTTCACTTCGAGGGCGAGACCCTCCCCGCCCAGCCGGCGGACGCGGAGGACGAGGTCGCGCAATTCATCGCGGCCATCGAACAGAGCGACAAGGCCTTCCAGCGGGCCCTCAACCGCCGCAAGGTCAAGGCCATCGTCAATTTCTTCGAAACCGCCGCCACGCAGCCTCTTATCCCGGGCGCCGTCCTTCTGTTCACCGAGGAAACGCTCCGCTTCGACCCGATCGGGAATTACGAATCGATCGGCAACCTCCGGGAGCCGGAAGGGAAGTTCCTCATCATCGACGGCCAGCACCGCGTGGCGGGCCTTCATTTCTTCCAGAAGCGCCACCCCCGCGAGGCGGACGCGATCGAGGTCCCCTGCATGATCTTCGACGGCCGCAGCGCGGACTTCGCCACCGAGATGTTCGTCATCATCAACTCGACCCATACCCGGATCAACAAGTCCCACCTGGTGGACCTTTACGAGAAGGTGTCGTGGGAAAGCCCCGGGAAGAAGTTCGCCGCCCGGGTCGTCAACCTCCTGTACGCAAGCCCCGATTCCCCCTTCCAGTACCGCATCAACCGTCTGGGCGGCCGCTCCCGGCAGGAGAAGTGGATCCTCCAGTCGGAGCTCTTCAACGAGGTGCACAAGCTGGTCGAGGCGTACCCCCGGTTTCTGAAGAAGCCGGAGAAGACCTACGCGCTCCTGCGGGATTACTTCCGGGGCGCGGCGGCCGTGCTGGAGGAGGGCTGGGGGCGCAACGGCAAGTACATGATCACCAAGGACGTGACGATCAAGGCGCTCGTGCGCGTCCTGGGCGATCTCCTGCGCCAGAAGAAGCTGATCGAACACTGGCGCGCCGGAGAAGGCCCGAAGGTCTTCGAAACGTTCCTGAGCCCCTGGCGGGAAGAAGTTCCCAAGTTCCGCGCCGAGGGGTTCTACGAACGGTTCCCCGCCAAGGGGCAGGTGGAGCGCGTTCGACGCATCCACCAGGAGCTTCTGCGTCCCCTGGGCCTGGAGGCCCCCGAGGAACCGGGCGAGGAGGAATAGTCTCCCCACCGCTTGCGCGGTGAACGGTCCGTCCGCCCCGCCCGGCCTACAGCGCCTTCTTCGTCAGGTAGAAATCCAGCCGCTCCACGTTCTGCATCGCCAGCCGGTCGTCCACTTCCTTTTCGGTCTTCGGGGGCGGGACGATGACCTTTTCCCCGGGCTTCCAGTTGACGGGGCAGGCGACGCCCTTGGCGTCGGCCGTCTGCAGGGCGTCGACGGCCCGCAGAACCTCGTCCACGTTGCGGCCGATGTTGAGCGGGTAGTAGATGATCGCGCGGATCGTGCGCTTCGGGTCGATGATGAAGAGCGCCCGGACCGTCACCGTCTGGGAGGCGCCCGGGTGGATCATCCCGTAGAGCTCGCTGACGGCGCGATTGGAATCGGCGACGAGCGGGTAGGGGATCCGCACGCCCAGGATCTTCTGGAGGTTCTGCACCCACGCCAGATGCGAATGGATGCTGTCCACGGAGACGCCCAGGAGCTTGACGCCGCGCTGCTCGAACTCCTTGAAGCGGCGGCCGAACTCCGTGAGCTCCGTGGAGCAGACGGGCGTGAAATCCGCGGGGTGGGAGAACAGGATGACCCACTTGCCTTCCTGCCACTTGGAGAGCGTGATCTCCCCGTGCGTCGTCAGGGCGGTGAAGTCCGGCGCTTCGTCCCCGATTTTCGGGAGCGAGCGGACGGCGGCGATGTCGGCCATGGGGATGCTCCTTGCTGGAGGTTCCAGAACTCTTCGAGAGCGCGGGCATTTTAGGAGAAGCGGGGGCGGCGGGTCAAGGGCGTGGACAGCGCGGGCGCGGGCCTATACAATGGCGTTCACCACGCACGTTATGGGCCGCGGCGTTTTCCGTCCTATTCGTGGGGCCATGAAAGGCGCAATCCTCGTCGTCCTGGGCGCGCTCCTTCTCGGAGGAGCCCAAGCGCCGGCGCCGGCGGGCGCCAAGGTGGTCATCGTCCCCCTCGTGGGGGAGATCGGCCACCGCAACAACGCGCTTCTGCGCCGCGCGATCGGAGAGATCCGGCGGGAGAATCCGGCGCTGGTCGTCTTCGAGATCGACACGCCCGGAGGCCGCGTGGACCATACGCTCGACATGGGCGAGCAGATCCAAAGCCTCGCGCCCATTCCGACGGTGGCGTTCGTCCGGCCTCTGGATGCGGGCGGGAGCCTGGGGGCGGCCTGGTCGGCGGGGGTCTACCTGGCCATCTCGTGCAGGCGCATCTATATGTATCCGGGCACGGTGATCGGCGCCGCCACGCCCGTGCAGGTGGGTCCCGAGGGCGTCCAGGCCGTCTCCGAGAAGGAGCTTTCCGCCCTGCGGCAGAAATTCCGCGCCCGCGCCGAGCAGAACGGCTACCCGGCCAACCTCGTCGTGGCCATGGTGGACAAGGACCTCGAGATCTACGAGGTCGTCCTCGACGGCCGCAAGCGGTACCTGACGCTGGGGGAAATCGACCGGCTCAAGTCCGAAGGCCGCACCTTCGAGTGGTCTTCGGTCCCTTTCGACTCCAAGGACAAGCTCGTCACCCTCACCGCCACGCAGGTGGTCGAGACCGGCATGGGGCGCGCGGCCTCGAGCCGCGAGGAGATCTACCGGGACTTCGGCCTGTCGAAACCCGTGGAGATCGTGATCGAGTCGAGCTGGTCGGAGGATCTCGTGGGCTTCCTCACGTCCCAGGTGGTCTCGACGATTCTCCTCATCGTCGGAATTCTCGGGCTCTGGGTGGAGTTCAAGACGCCCGGTTTCGGCCTGGCGGGGGTGGCGGGAATCCTGGCCCTGGCGCTTCTTCTTTTCGGGCACCACCTGGCGGGGCTGGCGCAGTGGGGCGAGATCCTGCTCATCGTGACCGGGCTGGCGCTCATCGCGGCGGAGCTTCTCCTGCTGCCCGGGGTGGGCGTCCTGGCGATCGCCGGCGTGCTGTGCGTGTTCGTGGGGCTGGTGCTTTCGTTCCAGGACTTCGCCCTGCCGGATCCCTCCGGGGCGCCGTGGCAGATCGATCTCTTCGTCAGCTCGGTGGGCCGGGTGATCTTCGGCTTCGCGGGGGCCACGGCGGCCTTCCTGGCGCTCCTGCGGTTCCTGCCCCGCGTGCCGATGCTCAACGCGCTGGTCCTCCAGGCGCGGATCGACGAGGCCGCCCCCGCGACGCCGGGGGCGTCGGCGTGGGCGGGTCGCCGCGGGCACGCGATGACGCCGCTGCGGCCGGGCGGGAAGGTCCAGGTGGACGGGCAGATTCTCGACGTGGTCGCCGAGGGGGAGTTCGTGGCCCCCGGGGAGCCCGTGGAGATCGTCCGCGTGGAAGGCCCCCGGATCGTCGTGGCAAGAACGAAGCGCTAGGGGCGTCATGGACCTTTGGATCGTTCTTTTTCTCTACCTCGGGGGTCTGGCCCTCGTCGTCGCCGAGACGTTCGTGCCGGGCATGGTCCTGGGTCTTCTGGGGGCGGCCGCGGTGGTGGTGTCCGTGGTCTTCGGATTCCGGCACCATCCGGCGTTCGGGGCGGGCCAGATCCTCCTGGCGGTCGTGGTCGCGCCGGCGGCGTTCTACCTGGGCCTGCGGAGGCTTCAGCTGAAGTCGTCCCTGGAGGGGAGCCTTTCGTTCGGCCAGGATTACGCGGCGCTGGTGGGCCGGGAAGGAGTGGCCCAGACGGACCTTCGGCCGGCGGGCATCGTGCTCGTGGACGGCCGCAAGCTGGACGTGGTGACCGCCGGCGAGGCGATCGAGCGGGGCCGGCCGGTTCGGATCGTGAAGGTGGAAGGGAATCGGATCGTGGTGCGTGGCATTCAGGGAGGATAAGTGGCGACGATGAACGCGCTCTGGATGGGGTTGTTCCAGGTCGGCCGAAGCGCCCGCGGCGCGGAGACGGGCCTTCCGGACTGGCTGTGGCTGCTCGGAATCGCCGCGGCGGCCCTCTTCGTTCTGGTCTTCCTCATCATCATCTTCAAGTACGGGCTGCTGTACATCCAGGCGACCCTTTCGGGCGCCCGCGTGGGGCTCCTGGAGCTCGTGGGCATGTCCCTCCGGAAGGTCGCGCCCATGACGATCGTCAACGCGCGCATCATGTCGGTCAAGGCGGGGATCCCCGTGGACACCGACAAGCTCGAGGCCCACTACCTGGCCAAGGGCAACGTCATCCGCGTGGTGACCGCGCTCATCGCGGCCAACAAGGCCCGGATCCCGCTTTCCTTCGAGCAGGCCGCGGCGATCGACCTGGCCGGGCGCGACGTCCTGGACGCCGTTCAGACGAGCGTGCGCCCCAAGGTCATCGACTGCCCGGACCCCCGGAAGGGGCGGGACACGCTGGACGCCGTGGCCAAGGACGGCATCCAGCTCAAGGTCAAGGCGCGCGTCACCGTGCGCACGAACCTGGAGCGGCTCGTCGGCGGCGCGACCGAGGAGACGATCATCGCCCGCGTCGGCGAGGGCATCGTGACCTCGATCGGCTCGGCGGAAAGCTACAAGACGGTCCTGGAGAATCCCGACCGCATTTCCAAGGCGGTGCTCGACAAGGGCCTGGACTCCCAGACGGCGTTCGAGATCGTCTCGATCGACATCGCGGACGTGGACGTGGGGGACAACGTGGGCGCGCGCCTGCGGGCCGACCAGGCCGAGGCGGACAAGCGCATGGCCCAGGCGGAAGCGGAGAAGCGCCGCGCGCTGGCCGTGGCGCGCGAGCAGGAAATGAAGGCGCTCGATCAGGAGAACCGCGCGCTGGTGACGCTGGCCGAAGCCGAGATTCCCAAGGCCATCGCGGAGGCGTTCCGCATCGGACGGCTCGGCGTTCTGGACTACTGGGGGATCCGGAATCTCCAGGCGGACACCGAGATGCGCCGTTCGATCGCGGAAGGCGGGAAGGGCGCGGAGCCCAAGACCTCGTAAGTCGGACGCGTCATGGACGATCTTCGCGGCCTGGTCAATCTGATCCTCGCGATCCTCGTGCTCGGGGGCATGCTGCTGGGGCCGCTTCTCGAGCAGCGCCGGCGGCGGCGCGCGGAGGAGGAGCGGCGCCGCCGGGCCGCCCAGGAGGTCGAGGAGGCCGAGCCGGTCCCGGACGAGCCCAGGCTGCCGTTCGAGGATCTGGTGGACGAGGTCTTCGGCCGCTACATCGAGAAGCGCCGCCGCCCGGTCGTGGTGATCGAAGAGGCGCCGCCGGTCGAGGAAGAAACGCCCGTCGAGGAGGAGGCGCCGGTCGAAGACGTGCGCGTCGTTGAGGAAGAAAAGCCCGCCGAGCCGCTGGCGCCCCCGGCGCCCGCGCGCCCCCCATGGGAGCCGACGGCCGGGGGCCCGCTCGTGACGCTCGCCGGTACGCCTCCCGTCGCGGCCGCTCCTCCACGTTCGCTCGAGGAACGGCTCTTCCGGAACCCGCGGCTTTCGGCGGGCGCGAAACTCTTCCTGGCGGCGGAGATCCTGCGGCCCCCGCGGCTTCTGCGGCCGCGCACGCCGCCGGCTCCCTTCCGGCCGGCCGGGTGAGCCGCGCGGCGCGCTCCCGCGACAAAATCCCTTGACCCGGTCGAATCCGTTCGGCGCTATATCCGGTATTCTCGCCCGGGGCTCCCGCGAGGGACGCCCCCAGCAATAGGGAGGGATCTCCAGGTGGACTCGGCCCGCGGGCCTTGGATTCAGAGCCGGCGTTGGGATCTCACGTGGCTCATCGGAAGCGCGCTCCTCGTGCCGGCCGGCCTGGCCGTCGTCTGGTCCGGCGCCCCCGCCGACGCGGTCAACCTCGCCGTCACCGCGCTCGTGGGCGGCCCGCACGTCTTTTCGACGCTGCTGACGACCTACCTCGACCCGCGTTTCCGGCGCTCCCACCGCGCCGCCCTCTGGGCCGCCGCGCTCCTGGTGCCGGCGGGCGTCGTCGCGATGACCCTCCTCGACTTCCAGGCGCTCATGAGCTTCTTCGTCTTCTGGGCTTCGCTTCACGTCCTTCAGCAGAACGCCTACCTCGCCGACGTCTACCGCCGCCGCGCCGGCCGTCCCGAGCCCGCCGGGTTCCGCCTCCTCGATTACGCGGTCCTCTTCCTTTCGTTCTATCCCCTGGCGTCCTACAAGCTCGTGCGCGACGATTTCACCCTGGGCTCGATCCGCATCCTCATCCCCTCCTTCGCCCGCGCCGAGGCCACCTGGCGCCTGGCGGCGGCGGCCTTCGCGCTCGCCCTGGTCGCCTGGCTCGCCAAGACCGCCTGGGAGGCCCGCCGCGGCTTCCTGAACCTCCCCAAGACCCTCCTCATCGGAGTCACCGTCGCCGTCGCTTTCTTCATCCCGATCGCCGAACGCGGCGAGCGCCTGGAGCTGGCCTTTCAAACGGTCAACGCGTGGCACTCGCTTCAGTACCTGGCGATCATCTGGGTGGTCCTCAAGATCCGCCGCGAGCGCGGCCTCCTGGAGTCGCCCTTCGTGGCGCGCCTGGCCGGACCGGGGCGCGCCGCCGGGGCGTTCTACGGGCTGTGCTTCCTTTTCACCGCCGCGCTTCTGGCGGTGGTCTTCGCCCTCGTGCGCTTCGATCCCCTGTCCCTCGCGCGCGAACAGTACTACTACATGACCGTGCTGAGCGCCCTCTTCGTCCATTACACGCTCGACAGCTACCTTTTCTTCGCCGCCGGACGCGACGAGGCCCGGCCCGACACGATCCCGCTCGTGGCCCCGGCGGCCGCCTGATGGAAGAGAAGCGCCCCGCCGTCCTCGTTACCGGCGCCTTCTCCGGAATCGGCCTGGCCTGCGCGCGCCGCCTCGAAGAGGCGGGCTTCCGCGTCTTCGCCGGAGGCCGCCGCCCCCCCGCCGCGCCTCCCGGCCCGGGAACCCCCGTGCTGCTTGACGTCACCGACCGGGAATCGATCGCGCTCGCCGCCCGCGCCGTCGAGGCCGCCGCGCCCGGGGGACTGGCCGGCCTCGTCAACAACGCCGGCGTCGTCTCGGCCGGGCCGCTGGAATTCCTTCCCCTCGACGAAATCCGCCGCCCCTTCGAGGTCAACGTCTTCGGCGCCCTCGCCGTGACCCAGGCGTTCCTCCCGCTTCTTCGGCGCGCCCGCGGCCGCGTGGTGTTCATGAGCTCCGTGAGCGGTCTCGTGGCCACCCCGTTCCTGGGCCCCTACGCGGCCTCGAAGTTCGCGCTCGAAGCCCTGGGGGACGCCCTCCGCATGGAACTTTCGCCGTGGGGCCTCGACGTCGCGATCGTCGAGCCCGGAAGCA
>DATLZA010000126.1 GCA_035574235.1 Planctomycetota bacterium
GCCCGCGCCGTCCGGGCGTCCCGCCGCGCCGCCTTCCGCCGGGGGGCGCCCCGCGGCGCCCCTTTCGGCGGCTGAAGAGGAGCGGATGGAAGCGGAGGCGCTCCGGGCGCTCGGGGAGGGGGACTACGATCGGATCCTGGCGGTCGCCGGGGAGGCGCTGGCGCGCGGCTCCCGGAAAGATTGGCCCTGTTCCTTCCTGGCGCTGGCGTATCTGGCGCGGGAGGAGCTCGACAAGGCGCTGGAGTACATCACGCGGGCGCTCGAGATCGCGCCGGGCCGGCGGGAGTACCGGGAGCGGCGCGCCGAGATCCGGGCGTTGCGGGGGGAAGCGGCGGCGGCCCTGTCGGAGCTGGAGGCGCTTCACGGACGCAAGGCGGCGGACCTCAACCGCGAAATCCTTCGCCTCAACGCGCAGATCGAGGCCGCGCCGGACGATGCGGGGGCTCGGATCCTGAGGGGCGCGTTCTATCTTCTCAAGCGGCATGAGGCGCGCGCGGCGGAGGATTTCACGGCGGCGATCCAGGGGGGATGCCGCCGGGCGCTGGCCTGGCGGGCGCGGGTCTGGAAGGACCTGGGCGATCGAGCCCGGGCCGCGGCCGACGCGCGGGCGTATCTGGCGGAGTTCCCGGCCGGCTATGCGGCCGAGGAGATGAAGGCGCTGCTCCGGGACGTGGAGCCGAACTGACGCGGTCGGGACGGCGTCACGGCGAAGCGCTCGGCTGGCGTTCCGGGCGCGGGGCGGGTTCGGGGGGCGGAGCCTCGGCGGGCGCTTCCCGCGCCTCCACGCGGATGTCGCCGTGATCGACCTCCTGCTCCAGGGTCACCTTCTGCGCCTTGGCCAGCTGAAGGAGCGCCAGGAACGTTCCCAGGATCTGGGTCCGGTCGGGCCGATCCCCGACGAGCTCGGAGAAGGTGGCCCGGCGGCGGTCCGCCAGGCTGCGGAGGATCTTTTCGACGAAGAGCTCCAGGGGCACGTCCCGGTAGAGGATCGACATCATCGCCTCGAGCCGGGTGCCCTTGACGACTTTGGAATACAGAAGGACCAGATCCCACAGCTCGAGATTCCGCAGCGGTTCCTGTTCGGTTTCGCCTTCGAGACGGATCCGGGGACGGCCGAAGCGGGCGGCGCGCTCCTGCGCGAGCGTGTCGAGCGCCCGGGCGCGGTCCTTGAAGCGCTTGTACTCGAGGAGCTTCTTGATGAGCTCGAGCGAGGCGTCCTCTTCCTCCTCCGGCGGCGTTTCGCCCTCCTCGGCGGGGGCGGCCTCCGGAGGAGCGAGGGTGCGGGACTTGATCAGCAGAAGCTGGGACGCCAGCGCCAGAAAGTTGCTCGACAGATCGATATCGAGCCGCTCCATGGCGGTGAGGAACCGGATGTACTGTTCGCAGGCGCGGGAGAGGGCGACCGCGGTGATGTCGAGCTCGCTTTCCTTGACCAGGTGAAGCAGCAGGTCGAGCGGGCCGTAGTAGTTGTCGAGCGTGACCTTGTACGGCGCGGCGTCCGGCATGTCTCCCCTCTCGCTCAACGGCGACCTCCCCTCCGCCGTCCGGGCGCTCCCCCGGCGGGAGGCGCGGCCCGCGGGACGGCTACTTTCATTATCGGCCCCCGAAGACCGTTTCCCGCACTTCTTTCATCGTCCGGGCGGCCACGGCGCGGGCGCGCTCGGCCCCGCGGGCCAGGATCTCGTCGATCCGTCGCGGGTCGGCCAGGAGCTCCCGGCGGCGCTCCTGGATGGGGCGCAGCCACTCGACCATGCGGGCGGCCAGCTCCCCCTTGCATTCCACGCAGCCGATCGTCGCGGCCCGGCACTGCGTTTCGATTTCGGCGTGACGCTCCCGGGGGCTGAGCATTCCGTGGAAGGCCCAGACGTTGCACGCCTGGGGATTTCCCGGGTCGGTGCGCCGCTTGCGGTTGGGGTCGGTGAACATGCCCTTCACCTTGCGTTCGACCGAGGGGAGGTCCTCCGAAAGATCGATCGTGTTGGCGTAGCTCTTGGACATGCGGCGGTTGTCGAGTCCCATCAGGCGGGGCGTCGGGGTAAGCCGCGCCGCCGGCTCGGGGAAGATTTCGCGGCCGAAGACGGAGTGGAAGCGCCGCACGATCTCGCGCGTGAGCTCCAGGTGCGGAAGCTGGTCCTCGCCGACGGGCACCACCTCTCCCTTGTAGAGGAGGATGTCGGCCGCCTGGAGCACGGGGTAGCCGAGAAACGCGTAGTTGTCCACGCCCTTCTCGGCGAGCTGCTGCTGGGCTTCCTTGTAGGTGGGCACGCGCTCCAGCCATCCGAGGGGCGTCACGCACGAAAGGATGAGATGGAGCTCGGCGTGCTCGGGGACGTCCGACTGCACGAAGAGGGTGGACTTTTCCGGATCCACGCCGCAGGCGATCCAGTCGGCCACGTTGTCGCGGATGTTCCGGCGGATGGCCGAGGAGTTCTTCCACTCGCTCGTGAGGGCGTGCCAGTCGGCGACCATGAAGAAGCAGTCGTACTCGTCCTGGAGGGCGATCCAGTTGACGAGGACCCCCCAGTAGTGCCCCAGGTGGAGGCGGCCCGTAGGTCTCATGCCCGACAGAATTCGTTTCTTCATGGCTTGAAGATGGGGGTGAAAAACTCACTTACGATTTCGTGGGCGTGGACGGGTCCGAAGAGTCCGGCCAGAAGCCCGATCAGGCCGCGCAACACGGGCGCCAGCGCGTAGGGCGCCACGAAGTAGACGACCAGGAGGAGCGGCAGGATGCCCAGGCGTTCCACCGCGTCCACGAATCCTTCGCCGCGCCGCCCCGCCAGGAAGCGCAGGAAGCGCGAGCCGTCGAGCGGCGGGACCGGAATCAGGTTGAACGCCGCCAGGAAGACGTTGACGAAGAGGATATTGGCGAAAAAAAGCCCGTTGACCGTGAGTTCCGGCGAAGGGCCGTCGCGTTCGGCGAAGAGAAAGCCGGGGGCCGTGTGGAAGAGCGTCCAGAGGAAGGCCAGCCCCAGGGCGGCCAGGAGGATGTTGGTGAACGGTCCCGCCAGGGACGTCCACATGAATCCCGCCCGGGGATTCCGGAAGTTGAGGGGGTTGACGGGGGCGGGTTTCGGCCCCCCGAAAGGCACTCCCCGCAGCGCGATCATGAGGAGCGGCAGGATGATCGTCCAGAAGAGGTCGATGTGGGGGAGGGGGTTCAGGGTCAGGCGTCCCTGGTTTTTTCCCGTCGGGTCGCCGAGCCTGTAGGCCACCCATACGTGGGCGTACTCGTGGAGGATGCACGAGTAGGCCAGGACCCCGAGGTACAGCGACAGGCGGACGAATTCCTCCATGGTTGGACGGCAGTCTAGCCGGTGGCTATTCTGGCGTAAAGTGAAACCGCGGCTCCTGGACCTCCTCTATCCCCGCCTGTGCGCTTCCTGCGGCGGCTCCGCCGAAGGAGCCTTCTGCGGGGCCTGCGACGCCGCGCTCGAATGGATCGCGCCGCCGGCCTGTCCGCGATGCGGCGCCGCGCGGCCGGGGCGGGGATGCGTCGAGTGCGACGGGAAGGAGTTTCTCTTCGCGGGGGCCGCGGCCCTGGGGCGCTACGAGGGGCGTCTCCGGCAGGCGGTGCTGGCGCTCAAGTTCCGGGGCGAACGCCGTCTGGCCGACGACTTCGGGCGGCGCCTGGCGGCGCGGCTGGCGAGGCGGTTCGATCTCGTGGTCCCGGTGCCCATGTCCCGCTGGAAGCTCCTGGCGCGCGTCTACAACGCGGCGGAGCTCGTGGCCGAACGCGTGGCCCGCCATGCCGGGCTCCCCCTGGCCCGCCGCGCCCTGGTCAAAGCGCGCCGCACGCGGCCTCAGGTGGAGCTTCCTTTCGAGGAGCGGCTGAAGAACCCGCAGGGAGCCTACCGCGCCCGGCGCGTCCGCGGCACGGTCCTCCTCGTGGACGACGTCCTGACGACGGGTGCCACCGCCAACGCCTGCACGGAAGCGCTCCGGGCCGCCGGGGCCGCCGAGGTGCACGTGGCCGTCGTCGCGCGCTAAAGGGCGCGCGCCCCTTCGCCGATAGATCCTGCGCCGGAGAGGGGAGACGGGTTCGGGGGTGAACGTGATGAACCTTCTCGCTCTGGCTTCCCTCCTGGCCGCCCCGGCCCAGGGGGAAGACGGCCCGCGCGCCGTCTGGGTGACCCGCTTCGAGTACTCCAGCGAGGCGGACGTCCGCGCGATTCTGGCCAACAGCGCCGCGCTCGGATTCGACACCGTGCTTTTTCAGGTCCGTGGGCAGGCGGACGCCTACTATCGTTCGTCGCTGGAGCCGTGGGCGGAGCGTCTCGGGGGGCGGGATCCGGGCTTCGATCCCCTGGAGGTCGCCTGCCGCGAGGCGCGCCGCCTGGGGATCGCGCTTCACGCGTGGATGAACGTGATGCCCGTCTGGCGCGGGCGGGTGCCCCCGGTCGACCGGTCGCATCTGCTTTATCGCCGGCCCGAGTGGATCGTCGTGGGGCGGGACGGGCGCCGGCAATCCCTGAACGACCACTACGTGTGTCTGAATCCCTGTCTGCCGGAGGTCCGGCGCCACCTGGCGGCCGTGGCGCGGGAGATCGTGGAGCGCTATCCGGTGGACGGCCTTCATCTGGACTACATCCGTTTCATCGAGGGAGACTGGTCGTACGACGCGCGGACGATCGCGCTTTTCGGAGGCCGGCCCTCGGCGCGTCCGGCCGCCTGGGAGGATTTCCGCCGGAAGGCGGTGACGGAAACGGTGCGGGAGATCGGGGAGGCCGTGCGGGCGGTCCGGCCGGAGGCGGTGGTGTCGGCCGCGGTGTTCCCGACGGCCCAGGCGCGCCGCCGGGTGTTTCAGGACGCCGAGGGCTGGGTCCGCGACGGGCGGGTGGACTGCGTTTTTCCGATGATCTACGAGGACGACGACGCGGCGTTCCGTGAAGCGGTCGCCGAGGGGGAGGTTCTGTTCCGGCGCGGCGGGCGGACGGTGTCGATTCCCGGGATCGGCGCGTACCGGCACCCGACGGCGGAGCAGACGTTGCGCCAGATGCGGATGTGCCGGCAGGGTTTCGCGGTTTTCAGCTACTCGAGCTTCTACGTCTCGCCGGACGAGACGCGGCGCGAGAACGAACGGCTGTGCCGGGAGCGGCGGGAAGCGGTGCGGAGGTTCCTGGCGCCGGCGCGGTAGAGCAAAAAGCCCCGGGGGCGGGAGTTCTCGGGATCGGCGGATCCTTGAGCACTGCCGCTCGGCTGGACCCGAGAGGGGCGGGGAAAAGAGCTTCACGGCCCGCGGGGCGCGGGATTACGGGGCCGAGACGTAATCTTCCCAGAGCGTCCGGAGATCCTTCCGGGTCCATTCCTTGAACAGGTCATCCGAGTAGGATCCGCCGCGCATCGCGGCGTTGAGTTTCCGGATGAGGTCCTTGTCGTGCGTCTCGGCAAGCCACGCCAGGAAGGAGGCGGCGGTCCGGTAGCCGTCCCTGTAGCTTCCCCGGCGCTGCTCCGGCGGGAAGACCGTCTTCTTCTCATAATGGAAGTAGCGAATGTAGTCGGCGATGCCCTCGGTCACCCATCCCGGTCCGCCGCCGCGGTAGCTCTGGACGACGTGGACGAGTTCGTGGACGATCATGCCGGTGTCCCCGGGATGCCTTTTCACCCAGTCGGCGGCCACGCGGATGGTGGTTCCCGAAGTGGCGGCGATGCCCTTTCGGTGTTTCTCGAAGACGATCGTGACCGCCTGAGGCGGCGTGAAGCCGGGCGTCGCCAGGTACTCCGAAATCTTCGGGTACCATTCTTCGCAGAGCGCCTTCGCCTTCTCGCCCCATTCGTGAAGGTCGGGCACCTCCGAGGTGTCGACGGTGATCCGGACTTGGGCGCTCAGGAGAACGACCGTGGCGAGCATCGTGTTCATCAGAGGCCCCCTCAAGGGATTGGGAAGGCCGACCGGGTCCGATCCGCTTCGGGCGCTGGGAGCCGCCGCATCGCCTCCTCCGCGGCCGCCTCCTCGCCGCGCGCCGGGAGATGGAAAGCCGCCGGAGGGAGCGCGCCGGAATCGCCTGGTTCGGCAAGCGCGACCGCGGGATGCCGCCGGCCGGCAAGTTTGAGGTTCGACCCCGCGACATCGAGGGGACTTCCGTCCGTCTCGGGCGTCATGGCGTCCGCGTCTCGGACCCGCCCGGCGAGGAGCGAGTCCCGGACGGCGGGCGTTTGCGGATCGGCCGCGCGCGCCTTCGTCGGCGACGGCGGGGAGGGCGGCGCCGGATTCTTCTCGGCGGCGGGCTTCCCCTTCTTTTTCAGCGCGGGCCGGAAGATGCCGGGCTTCTGCATCATGACGATGCAGGCGAAGACGGCGGTGGAGGCGACATCGTCCTCTTGATGAAGGGGGACGATGCCTTCCGGGGTCTGAGTGGCGATCAGCCGGTCGAGGTACTCCTCGATGAACTTCGCGTAGAAGTCGGGGCCCAGGCGGTGCATCGCGGCGGCGACGCTGAAGTAGTGAAGGGGCGCGAAGCCGTGGACCCCCTCCTCGATTTTCTTATAGCGCTGCTCGAGACCTTTGGAGTACTTGGCGAAGAAGGGATGCGTCGTCTGTCCCGTCGCCAGGAGCGACGAGAGGACCCATGAGGCGCGCGCCATGGCGGCGTCTCCGACGCCGTTGTCCGTTCCGTAACGCACGCCCATGCCGTCGGAGATCGACTCCAGATTCTTCCGGGCCCGCTCCATCATCGGGCCGACCGTCACCCCCAGCGCGGTCAGCTCGAGGAAGGCGCCGTACATCATGGCGGTGATCATGCCGAGGTCGCGGCCGCCGCCTTTCTGGTTGTAGCCGCTTTCCTTCCAGAAGAGCCGATGGTGGCACCATCCGCCGGTCTCCTCCTGCTGGCGCTCGGCCATCTTGAGGCCGTGGGCGAGCGCCTTCTCGATTTCGGGGGTCAATCCGGTGCGGAGCGCGACCTCCGCCAGGAAGATCATCGACATGGAGAGGTACCAGTTGCGGTTGAATCCCTCGTCCTTGATCGCCTGGCAGGCGTACTGGATGCACTCCTCGAGCTCCTTGGGGCTTTGCCCGTCCATCAGGAAGGCGAAGCCGCCCATCATGTAGCCGCCCATCTTGGAGCCGATGACCCGTCGGGCCGTGTCGCTCCGAAGATTCGCCTTCAGGTAGGACATCGCCTTCGCCCATGCCGGCGCGCAGATCTTGCACTTTCGGTAATCCGGGTGGTGGACCCTCTCCTGCGCCGGGTCCGCGCCGGCCGGGGCGAGCGTGACCAGGGCCGTCAGGATCGCCGCCCTCCCGCTCCACGAACGCATCCGATGCTCCTTTCTCAAGGACAGTCCTCTCGTATAATGAACGTCGGGCCGGCGGCGGAATGTACGATATAATGGAAAAATTCCAGTATATGGGATACCCATGAGGTCCGCGGCCGCTCCCGCCAACCCCTTCTGCGAGCAGGTCCGGAAATTGCGGGCCGCGCGGGGATGGTCCCTCGAGCAGCTCGCGGCCGCCTCGGGGGTCAGCCGTTCGATGCTCTCCCAGATCGAGCGCGGCCGCGTGAACCCGACCGTCGCCGTCGCCCAGCGAATCGCCGCGGCCTTCGAGGTATCGCTCGGGAGCCTCGTCGACGGCCCCGACTGGGGCGCGCCGATCGAGGTCATCCGTGCCGCCGACCGCGCCTACCATTTCCGGACCCGGAACGGATGCGAAATCCGCACCCTGTCGCCGATCCGCCTCGAAAAGGAGGTGGAGTTTTACGAACTGCGCTTCCGTCCGAGAGGGGCGCTTAAAAGCGCTCCGCACTTCGCCGGGACGCGCGAGATCCTGACCGTTCGGCAGGGAACGCTCCGGGTCACGTCGGGCGGGGAGGGGTGCGTCCTCGGGGCGGGCGACTCGGCCCACTATCGGGCCGATGTCCCTCACTCGATCGAAAACCCGGATCGCGCGGTCACGATCGCTTATCTCGTGGTTCTCTACCGTCCCCGCTGATCCGGAGGGCGCCGGCGCGGTAGAGAAAAAAGCCCCGGAGGCGGGAGGGCGCCCCCGGGGCGGAGATACGGAGGGTCGTCGGCTAGTACCGGTCGGGGTTGCGCTCGTCCAGGTTGAACACGAACTTGTCGAAGTCGCGGTGGAGCTGGACGAGGTCCTTGTAGGCGCCCAGGATGTGCCACTCCAGGTGCTTCCACGCGCGGTAGAAGAAATCCCCGCCGCCGGCGGCGCAGCCGGAGAAGGCGAAGGCGACCACCACCATCAGGAACGCGAGCGCGACCTTCTTGGCCATGGGGCTCTCCTCGTTCGTGTCCTCTTTCTAGACGGCCCATCCTAAAGGAACCCTGCGCGCGGTCAAGAAAAAAGCGGGGATTCCGGACCGGGGGGGAAGGGCTCGGAAAAATCTTGCAGCGCGGGGCGGGACCGATATAATGCGGCGTTAGACCTCTGCCGTGTCCGTGCAGGACGCTAACGGAACTTACAACCGTTAACCGGGCGCCGGACTTCCGGGAGGAGAGGCACGCCCTGCCGCCACGTGCGATGGCCGGGAGGTGGGGACGCCGGCGAGTTCCGGAGAGGCGCCCCCTCTGAACCGAGGTAAGTTCGGAAGAGTCATCCTCACGGCGCAGGCGGAGGTTTTTTTTTGGACGCGACGTCGGTGGAACTGGCGATCGTCGGGGCCGGGAAGACCGGGCGCGCGCTGGGGCGTCTGGCGCGCCAGGCCGGATACGCGATCGGCCCGGTCGTCTGCCGCACGCGCGCTCATGCGGAGGAGGCCGTCGCCTTCATCGGCGCTGGGCGGCCGGGCACGTCTCCGGAGGGGGCGCCGCTGACGCTCGTGGCGGTCCCGGACCGGGAGATTCCCGCCGTCGCCCGCGCCCTCCGGGCGCCCTCGGGGGCCGTCGTGGCCCACACCTGCGCGGCGTACGGCGCGGACGTTCTTCGCCCGCACCGGCCGGCCGGGGCGCTTCATCCCTTGCGCAGCTTCGGCGATCCCGCGCGGGCCGCGGAGCTTTTCCGCGGGACCTTCTGCGCGATTGACGGCGATCCGGAGGCGGTGGCGGCGCTTGAAGGCTTCGCGCGCGCGATCGGCGGAGAGCCGTTCCGCGTCCGGACGGATCGGAAGGCCCTGTATCACGCCGGCGCGGTCTTCGCGTCCAACTACGTGGTCGCCGTCCTCGAGGCGGCGGTTCGTCTGCTCGAAGGGTCCGGAGTGGACCGGGCGACGGCCGGGCGCGCCCTCGTGGCCCTGGCGTCGGGGACGCTGGCCAACGTGGCCGCGGTGGGGATCCCGCAGGCCCTGACGGGGCCGATCGAGCGGGGAGACGTCGAGACGGTGCGGCGGCACGTGGAGGCGCTGGGGGCGTCGGCGCCGGAACTGGCGCGGACGTACGGGGTCCTGGGCCTTCGGGCGGTCGAGGTGGCGCTGGCCAAGGGGACGATCGACTCCTCGACGGCCGAGCGGCTCCGCGCGGCGCTGAGGGCGGAGGAGTCCAAGGGGGCGGCATGAACGTGGTCCTGATCGGTTTCCGCGGGTCGGGCAAGACGACCGTGGGCAAGGCTCTGGCGGCGCGGCTCGGCCGCGAGTTCATCGATTGCGACGAGCACATCGAACGCAAGACGCATCTCACCATCCGCGAGATCTTCGAACGCTGGGGGGAGAGCCATTTCCGCAATCTCGAAAGCGAAGCGATCGCCGATCTGGCCAAGCTGGACGGAAAAGTCATCGCGACGGGCGGGGGAGCGGTGCTGCGGTACAAGAACATCCAGATGCTCAAGCGGAACGCGAAGATCTTCCATCTCGAGGTGAACCCCGAGAACGCCTTCCGGCGGATCGAAGCGGACGGATCGACGCGCCAGCGGCGCCCGGCGCTCACCGAGAAGGATCCGTTCACGGAGATCCGCGAGCAGATCGAGCTGCGCCGGCCTTACTATCTCCAGGGGGCCGACGTCACGATCGCCACCGACGGCCGGTCGGTCGAGGAGATCGTGCGCGAAATCCTGGGCCATCTGGGAATGCCCTCGCCGGGCGGCCGTCCGGACGAGGAATCGCGGGGCATGGACGAGGCGACCGCCTGACCGGAGAGGAGTCCGTCCGTGACCGTCCCGTCGCTTCTGACCGAAGGGGATCTTCAGGCGATCTGGGAGCGCGGCCGTTTCGGCCGGCGGGGGCTTCTCACGGAGGATGCCCGGCCGCTCGTCGTGGAGCATCCCGGGGTGCGGTCCTTCGAGGGCGGGCCCGACTTCCGCGCCGCGCGGCTGGTTCTGGGAGGGCGGAGGGTCACGGGGGACGTGGAAGTGCACCTGACGCCCTCGGGCTGGACGGCGCACGGGCACGACCGCGACCCGGCCTACGCGGGGGTGGTTCTGCACGTGGTCCTGCGCCGGGATCCGTTCCGCGAGCCGCCGCCGGGGCCGCCGGTGCTCGTGCTGGAACCGTATCTTTTCGAGGCGGCGGGTTCGGATCCGGAACCGGCGCCCGGTCCGGCGGAGCTGGACGCGCTCGGGGACCGGTGGTTCGCGGAGCGGCGGGCGCGGCTGGCGCGGGGGATGGAGCGGCGGGGGGCGGAGGAGACGCTGTACCGCGAGATTCTCGTGGCGCTGGGGTACAAGCACAACAAGGCGGCGATGGCGGAGCTGGCGCGGCGGTGCCCGCTGTCGGCGCTTCCGGAGACCGCCGGGGAGATCGAGGCGCGGCTTCAGGCGGAGGCGCGGGCGCTTCCGGCGGGAATGTGGCGGCTGCGGAACGTCCGGCCCGCGAATCATCCGTTTCGCAGGCTCTCCGGTCTGGCGCGTTTCCTGGCGGCCGCGCGGGACGAGGGCCTGGCGCGGGGGCTGGCGCGGCGGGCGACGCTTGAAGAGATGCGGGCATGGCTCGATCCGGACGGGACGGGGCTCATCGGCCCGGACCGGGCGCTCGAAATCGCGCTCAACATTTTCGTGCCCTTTCTCGGGGAGGAGGCGTGGCGGCGCGCGGCGGGCGGCCCGCCGCCGGCGCTTCCCGGCGCCCTGCGCCGCCTCCGGGGGCGCCTGAGGATCGACACCGTGCGCCGCTACTTCGGGGCGCTCCGCTGGGCGCGGCGTTTTGACTTGCTCCTCCCGGAAGGGCGTGCTAAGCTCGAAAAGCTCGGACGGCAGGGGTTGCCTGGGTGGGGCGCCGTCCCCTGAGGGTTATGGAGGGTCGTGGGATGTCCCTTCGGCTCGTCCGCTGCCCTTATTGCGGTAAGAGGTTCAACGTGGGAGGCGTGGCCGCCGGCACGCGGCTGCGCTGCGCCGGATGCACGGCGGTCCTGACGGTCCCGCGCGCGGGAGATTCGCCGGGGCCGCGCTCCGGCTGGTCGCTCGCCCTGCAGATCGTCACGGGGGCTGCGGCGGGCTTGGCGGCCGCCTGGATGATCGCCGCGCTCCTGCGCCCCGAACCCGAACCCCTGCCCGCCCCGCCGCGCCTTCCCGAACGGACGGCCGAAAAGGCGCCCCGCGTTCCGGACCTTCCGGCCGTTCCCGAACAGGTGGCTTCCTATCAGGACGATCCGTACGGCCGGGCCGTCCGGCGGCTCCAGCAGGAATTCGGCTCCCGGTTCTTTTATCATAAGGCCAAGCCGTACCTCATCGCCCTCGAAGCCTCCCCCCGATATCACGCCACAATGGTCATGGAAGACTACGCCCAGCGGATGGAGGTCCTCCATTCCGCCTTCCAGCGGGAGTTCGGCCGGACCCTCAACCTTCCGGAGGTCGAGCCCGCGCTGGTCGTGCTGATCTTCAATTCGCGCGAAAGCTTCGACCGCTATTTCCTCGAGCGCGACCGCAAGCGGATGTCCGATTCGATCAAGGGCATCTACGAATACGACCGCGAGCGCCGCCGCGTCGTGGTCTATCACGACTACAACGTCCCCTACGATGTGCTCTTTCACGAGGGCGTCCATCAGCTCGTTCACCATCACACGCTGCGGGAAACGGAAGGGCGCCGCGTGTTCGGGACGTACTGGCTCCAGGAGGGACTGGGCACGTACTTCGAAGGGCTCCGCCGGGGCGAGCAGGGCGGGTTCTTCGACCCGGCCGGCGGCCGCGACCGCCTGCCGACGCTCAAGCAGGCGCTTCCCCCCCGCGGGGGCGGAAAGGGCGACTTCATCCCTCTCAACGTCCTGGTCGGCCTGACCGTGGACCACTTCTGGCAGTGGTTCGAGGAGGGGATGCTCGCCGAGCCGGAGCAGACGACGCAGAAGGCCAGGCTCTACTACGCGCAGTCGTGGGCGCTCGTGCACTTCCTGCGGCACCGCGGCGCGGCCCACGGCACGGTGCTGGACGAATACCTGCGCCGTGAAATCGCCGGACGGGGCGGCAAGGAGGTCTTCGAGGACCTCGTCCGGCACCATCTCAAGATGGAGCTGCCGGAGCTCGAAGAGGAGTTCATCGCCTACATCCAGGGTCTGCGGTAACCATGGCGGCGTGGGTGCTCGGGGCGGCGGCGCTCCTGGGATCCGTCCAGGACCTCGAAGCGCTTTTCGAATCCCTCCGGTCCGAGGATCCCGCCGAGCGGCGCGGGGCGCTGGAGGCGCTGCGGGCGCGGGGGGCGGAAGCGGTTCCCGCGGCGGCCCGTCTTCTGGCCGCTTCTTCTCCGGATCCCTCGGGACGCGTGGCGGAGCTGGCGCGCCGGCTGGCCTCTCCGGACTGGAAGGAGCGCGACCGGGCGATGCGGGAGCTGGCCGGACTGGGACGCGCGGCGCTCGGGGCGCTCGAGACGTACGCGGGGGCGGCGGATCCCGAGGTGGCCTGGCGCGCCCGGTCCGCCGCCGCGGAGATCCGTGCGCGCGCGGGCCGGGAAGAGCGGGCCGACGAGCTGCGCGCGATGCTCCTGTGCGACTTCCTGGGAGAAATCGGAGATCCGCGCGGCGTTCCGTCGCTTCTCGAAGTCCTCTTGTCGGGAGCGCCGGATCGGCGGCCGGAGCTGCGGCGGCGCGCGGCGGAGGCCCTGGCGCGCCTGCGGGAGCACCTCGCCCCCGCGCAGGCGAAGGCGGCGGCCGAGCGTGTCCTGGCGATGCTCGAGACCGCTCCCTCGCCGCGCGAGAAGAGCCTTCTCGTCAAGGTCCTGGCCCGGCTGGGGACGCCCGTGGGAGTGCGCCCGCTGGCGGCGCTGCTGGCGGACCGGAGCGAGAAGAACGTCAATCTCAAGCGTTCCTGCATGGCGGCCCTGGCCGCGTCGGAGGACCCCCAGGGCCTGCGGGCGGTGATCGAGGCGCTTTCCGACCCGGAGGTCTACGTGCGGCAGGCCGCCGCGGCGGTCCTGGCGGAGCGCGCGGGCGGGGATTTCGGCTTCGACTCCCGGGCTTCGGCCCAGGAGAATCGGGAGGCGCTCGCCCGCGTCCGCGCCTGGTGGTCCCGGACGTTCGGCCGGCCCTGGGAATAGCCGCCCCCGCCGGAGCCGCCGCGCTCCGAATGCTGACTCTTGGGTGCCGATTTGATTAAGATCACGCCATGATGATCTGCGCCTCGCTTCGGGCGGAGACGGCCGAAGAGGCTCTCGCCGGGATGCAGGACGCGCGCCGCCTGGGGGCGGATCTCTGCGAGCTGCGCGCGGATTTCCTGCGCCGTCCGGAACTCGCCCGGATTCTTCCCGCCCGGCCGCTTCCCGTGCTCGTCACCGTGCGGCCCCGGTGGGAGGGCGGCCGGTTCGAGGGAAGCGAGGAGGAGCGCTTCCGGCTTCTGGAGGAGGCGTGCCGCCTGGGGGCGGACTACGTGGATGTGGAGTTCCGGGCGCTCCGGGACTTTCCGCGGGGGAACGCCCGGGTGATCGTCTCGTGGCACGACTACGAGAAGGTGCCCGAGGACGTCGAGGCGATCGCCTCCCGGATGCGCGCGGCGGGCGCGTTCGCGGTGAAGATCGCCGCGGCCGCCCGGGGCGCCGCGGACCTGGCGCGGCTGGCCCGGCTCCAGGCGACGCTCGGGTCGGCGGGGATCGTGGTGGCCATGGGCGAATTCGGCGAGCCCCTGCGGATCCTCGGGGCGCGGTTCGGCGGTCCGCTCACCTACGCGTCGCTCCGGGCGGGGGGGGAGACGGCGCCCGGGCAGCTTCCGGTCGAGGAGCTGGTGCGGACCTTTCAGGTGCGGACGATCGACGCGCGCACCGAAGCCTACGCCGTGATGGGCAATCCCGTCGCGCATTCCCGCAGTCCCGTCCTCTTCAACGACGTCTTCAAGCGTCTCGGGATGAACGCCCGGTACGTGCGCCTCAAGGTGGACGACGCCGGGACGCTGCGGGCGCTCGTCGAGGCGCTGGGGCTGCGGGGTCTGTCGGTGACGATCCCGCACAAGCAGGGGGTGGTTCCCTCGCTCGACGAGGCGGACGAGATCGTGCGCGGCACGGGGGCGGCCAACACGATCACGGTCCGGGACGGCCGCCTCCTGGGGGCCAATACGGACGTTCCGGCCGCGATGGACGCGCTTCGGGAAGCGGCGGTGCGGAAGTGGTCGCATGGGGTGTACGGGATGCGCGCGCTCGTTCTGGGCGCGGGGGGCGTGGCGCGGGCGCTGGCGTGGGGGCTCAAGCGCGAGGGGGCGCGCGTGTGGATCGCCAACCGCACGTTCGAGCGGGGAAAGGCGCTGGCGGAGGAGCTGGGCGTCGAGTACGTGCGCTGGGAGAACCTCGCCGAGGTGCGCGCTCAGATCGTCGTCAACGGCACCTCCGTCGGGATGGCGCCGGCGGACGGCGAATCGCCGGCGGCCCCGTCCCTTTTCCGCAAGGACATGGTGGCGCTCGATACCGTCTACACCCCGCGCCGGACGAAGTTCCTGCGGGACGCGCGCGCGGCGGGCGCCGAGGCGGTGGACGGAGTGGCGATGTTTCTGCGCCAGGCGGACCGGCAGTTCCGCCTGTGGGCCGGCCGCCCGATTCCGACCGAGATCCTGAAAGAGTACGACCGGACGCTCTGACCTACTCGACGATCGTCACGGCCATGCCTTTGTAGGCGAGGGCGGCCACCTCGCCCACTTCCTCGTTGAGCATGCGGACGCAGCCGTTGGAAGCGCGCGTCCCGATGGCTCCGGGGTCGTTGGTGCCGTGGATCCCGATGCCGTGGTGGAAGTCGTGATCGAGCGCGATCCACCACTCGCCGAGCGGGTTCTGGGGATCGCCGTAGGGGACGGGCCCCTTGACCTTCATCTCCGCGGGGGGCCACCAGGCGGGCTTGGGGTTCTTGGTTCCCACCGTGTAGCGGGCCGCCGGGGTGGGCTTGGCGTCGGAGCCCGTCGTGACGGCGTAGCCCTTGAAGGGAACGCCTTCGTAGCACACCCAGAGCCGGAAGAGCGACTTGTCGACGAAGATCGTCCAGGTGCCCCGGGGGACCTTGATCTTGCGGCCCGCGCGGAGGATGGCGTTTTCGCGATAGTTGTTGACGAGCATGACGGCGCCCTTGACGCCGTTGAGGGTGCGGAACTTCCGGGCGATGCCCTCGAGGGTGTCGCCCTGCTGAATCTCATAGAGCTCGAGGTCGCGCTCGTCGCTCTTGTCGATCAGAAGCTGCCGGTTGATTTCGATGCCGCGGCGGGCGAGCTCGGTGCGTTCGGCGTCGGACGCTTCGGGAGCGGCGAACAGGGGAGCGAGCTTCGCGCGGGCTTCGCGCCACTTTCCCTCGGCGCAGAGGGATTCCACGTCCGAAAGCGGCCGGGAGCGGGGCTCCGGCGCTTCGAAGGCGACGGGGGCGGGAGGAGGCGTCGGGACGCGGGCCGGG
>DATLZA010000127.1 GCA_035574235.1 Planctomycetota bacterium
CGCGGCGATCGCGACGAAGACGTTTTTCCTGCCCGCCGTGCCGTTCCTGGCGGCGGTCGCCCGGGTCGGATGGATCCGGGCGGGGGCGCTGCTTCTGGCGCCGGTCACGGCGACCTCCCTCCCGTTCTTCGCGGCCGATCCGGGCGCCTTTCTCGACGATCTCTTCGGGGCCCCGTCGGGCCTGGGGCCGCACCCTTTCGAAATCCGCGGCTGGGGAGGGCTGGGGTTTGCGAACCTGGTGCTGGCGCTGGGGCTGGTGTCCTCGCCGCGCGCCTGGTTTCCGTTCTCCGTCTTCCAGGCGGCCGCCGGCCTTCCCGTCCTCGCGGCCGGACTGCGGCGCGTGCGCCGGGATCGCTCCTGGGGCGGGGCGCTTCTGGCCTCGGCGGCGCTCATTTTCGTGCTTCTCTTTTTCGGGCGGTTCATCCACGACAACTATATCGGGACGCTCCTGGCGACGGCGGTCCTGGGACAGGCGCTGCGGGAGAGGGAAGGACCGCCGGCCGGCGGCGGGGTCAGCGCAGGAGATGCCGCGCGATGACCATGCGCTGCACTTCGCTGGTTCCCTCGTAGATCTCGGTGATCTTGGCGTCCCGGAAATAGCGCTCCACCGGGAAGTCGCGGATGTAGCCCACCCCGCCGTGGATCTGGACGGCCTGGGTGGCGTGGCGGTTGACCATCGAGGCGGCGAAGAGCTTGGCCATGGAGGCTTCGCGGGTGTGGGGGAGATCCGCGTCCCGGAGCCTCGCCGCGCGGTAGATGAGGTACGTGGCCGCCTCGATGTCGGTGGCCATTTCGGCGAGCTTCCACTGGATGGCCTGGAAGTTCGCGATCGGCTGGTCGAACTGGCGGCGTTCCTTGGCGTACCGGACCGAGGCGTCCAGGCACGCCTGGGCGATCCCGACCGCCTGGGCCGCGATCCCGATCCGGCCGCCGTCGAGCGTGTTCATCGCGATCTTGAAGCCTTCCCCCTCCCGGCCGAGAAGATTCTCCACGGGCACCCGGCAGTCCTCGAAAAAGAGCGTCGTCGTGGAGGACCCGCGGATGCCCATTTTCTTTTCGGGCTTGCCCACGGTGAAACCGGGCGTCCCCCGCTCGACGAGGATCGCGCTGATCGCCTCGTGCTTGAGCTTCGGATCGGGGTTCGTCCGGGCGTACACGATGAAGAGGTCCGCGATGCCGCCGTTGGTGACGAAGTTCTTGGTTCCGCGCAGGACGTAATGGCCGCCTTCCCGGCGGGCGCCGGTGAGGAGCGCCCCGGCGTCGGTGCCGCTGACGGGCTCCGAGAGGGAGTAGGCGCCGATCCATTCCCCCCGGGCCAGGCGCGGCAGGTAGCGGCGCTTCTGCTCCTCCGACCCGTAGCGCAGCAGCGGGGCCTGAACGAGGGAGTTATGGACCGAGAGCGTGACCCCCGTCGAGGCGCAGGCGCGGTTGATTTCGAGCTGGACGAGCGCCAGGCAGTAGTTGTTGAGCCCCGACCCGCCGTACTCTTCCGGGGCGAGCATCCCCATGAAGCCGAGCTCGGCCATTTTCGCAAGGATCTCGCGGGGGATCTCCCCGCGGCGGTCGATCTCCGCCGCGCGCGGGGCCAGCTCGCGGTCGGCGAATTCCCGGGCGGACTGGCGGACGAGTTCCTCTTCTTCGGTCGGCAGGAGATTCATGCGCGTTCGATCCCCGCGGCGAGTCCGTTCCCGCCGCCCATGCAGAGCGCGGCCACGCCGCGGCGAAGGCCGCGGTCCTGAAGGGCGTGAAGGAGCGTTACGACGATCCGGGCGCCGCTGGCGCCGATCGGGTGCCCGAGGGCGATCGCCCCGCCGTTCACGTTCACCCGGGCGGGATCCAGACCAAGCTCCCGGATCGTGGCCACCGTGGAACCGGCGAAGGCTTCGTTGATCTCCACGAGATCCGCTTCCCGCGCCTTCCAGGGGTTGCGTTCGTCGAACCGGCGGACCGCGTCGATCGTGGAGACAAGAACCCAGCGGGGCTCGACTCCGGCGGAAGCCCAGCCCGTCAGGCGGGCCAGGGGCGCCGCGCCGTGGGCGCGCGCGGCCCGCTCGGAAGCCAGCACGAGCGCCGCCGCTCCGTCGGAGATCTGCGAGGAATTCCCGGCCGTGACCCGCCCCCCTTCGCGGAAGGCGGGTTTGAGCGCGGCGAGTATCTCGAGGCGGGTGTCTTCGCGGGGGCCTTCGTCGGCCTCCACGAGGCGCGTTTCGCCGCGCTCGCCCCGGACTTCGACCGGGAGCGTTTCGTTCCGGAACCGGCCGTCGCGCCGGGCGGCGACCGCCTTGCGGTGGCTGGCTTCGGCGAAACGGTCCATCTCCTCGCGGCTCACGCGGAAGCGCTCGGCCACGGCCTCGCACGACGAGCCCATGAGGAAGTCATGATACACGTCCCACAGGCCGTCGTGGATCAGGGAGTCGACGATCCGCCCATGTCCGAGCCGCGTGCCCCGCCGGGCGTCCGGGAGGAGATAGGGGGCGTTCGACATGCTCTCCATGCCGCCGGCCACGACGAGGTCGGCCTGGCCGGCGCGGATCGCCTGAGCGCCGAAGAGGATCGCCTGCAGGCCGGAGCCGCAGACCTTGTTGACCGTGACCGCGGAGACGGCGGGAGGGAGCCCCGCCCCGAGCGCGGCCTGCCGCGCGGGATTCTGGCCGAGCCCGGCCTGAAGAACGCAGCCCAGGAGGACTTCCTCGACGGCCTCGGCCGGGACGCGGGCCCGGGCCACGGCCTCGCGCACGACGCGCGCGCCGAGCTCCGGGGCCTTGAGCGCGCTCAGCGCCCCCACGAATTTGCCGATCGGAGTGCGGACCGCCGAGAGGATCCAGACCTCGGACATGAAAGCATTGTCGGACAGGGTCGGCGGCCCGTCAATAGCCCCGGCCGGCCGCGCGCTCGGTGATCTTCCGGATGGAGATCTGAAGAAGAAGCTCGTTGAGCAGACGGTCCATGTGGTCGTCGTGGGGCAGCTTGAGCCCCTTGTTGATCCATTCGAGGGCCGTGGGGTACGAAAGCTCCACCGCCCACAGGCGGCCCAGTCGATAGTAGGTCTTGACGAGGATCTGGTCGGCCTTCTGCTCCAGCTCCCGCGCGCGCTTGACCGTCTCGGGATCGGGCGATTTCGCCAGGAACTCCAGGAGCCGCTTGGCTTCCAGAAGCTTGGCCTCGGCCGACTTCCAGGCGCGGTCGGCGCGGGTATGGTTCTTGGGCTCGTGATCGAGCGCCTCGAGCCACAGTTTCTGGGCCTCTTCGGCGAGCTCCGCGGCTCGGGCGAGGATCTGGCGCTCCTGCTCCTCGCGCGCCCGTTCCTTGGCGCGCTCCTTCTCCTGCGCCTGGGCCTGGAGCATCCGCCGCTTTTCCTCGTTCTCGCGGGCGATCTCCTCGGCCATCTTGGCGTCGAGCTGCCGCGCCTCCTCCGCATAGGGCGTGTCCGCGTAACGGTCCAGGACCGCCCGGAGGAGATCCTTGGCGGCCTCGTAATTCTTGGCCAGGTGGAGCTTCTTGGCCTCCTCGAGCTTTCCCCGCGCGTCCTGGGTGCGGGCCTCCTCGCGGCGCCTGCGGGACTTTTCCGCGAGGGTCGGATCCAGCCGCTCGGCCTCCTCGAACTCCCGCACGGCCATGGAATAAAGGCCGTTCGCCAGGCAGAACTCCCCGAGCTCGTATCGGGCGGCGCCGCTCGACTTGTCGATCCGGTCGAGCCGGATCCGGTAGACGGAATAGGGCATGAGCTCCCGGACGTGGAACCGGCGCGGCTCCCGGTCGCCGGCCGCGAAAAACTCGATGACGTCGCCTTCGATCTTCACGACGCGGCCCACGAGGATCGCGCCGTCCCGTTTCTGAAGGACGTCGTCGGGCCGCTTGGAATCCTGGACGGGAAAAGACGCCGCGAAGGTCGCCAGGAGGACGCCGAGCGCAGAAGGCATGGTCCGCTCCCCAATGTGGAGAACTCTCGCCCCCCCTATATAACTACACGTGCCGCCGGAAGGTTCCCCTGCGGCGTTCCAAAAACGCTCTCCCGGCGGCGGCGGGGCCGATGTTAGAATCGGCGCATGGCGCGCATCGTCTCCGTGGCCACGGCGCTTCCCTCGCACGTCCTCCGCCAGGACGAGGCTCGCCGCCGATGCGAGGAAGTCTACGGGGAGCGGGAGGAACTTGCGCGGCTGCTGAGCCTCTTCGAGCGATCCGGGGTCGAGCGTCGGCACTTCGCCTTTCCTCCGGAGTACCACCTGGCCGGGCGGTCGTTCGAGGAGCGCAATGACGACTTCGTGCGCGGAGCCGTGGACCTGGCGGAGCGGGCCGCCCGCGAATGCCTGCGGCGCGCGGGGGTTGAGCCGAAGGAGGTGGATCAGCTTTTTCTCGTCACCACGACCGGGCTGGCGACGCCGAGCCTGGATGCGCTTCTGGCGGGGCGGCTGGGGCTTCGGCCGGACGTCCGCCGGTCGCCCCTGTTCGGGCTGGGTTGCGCCGGCGGGGCGGGGGCGCTCATTCGCGCGGACGAGATCCTGAAGGCGGAGCCCGCCCGGCGTGCGCTCGTCGTGGCGGTGGAGCTGGCGGGGCAGGTGTTTTCTCCCAGGGCGGACCGGCCCGTGGACGTGGTGGGGGCGGCGCTTTTCGGGGACGGTGCGGCGGCGGTGCTTCTTCAAGGAGCGGGCGGCGGGCCGCGCATCCGGGCGGCCCGTTCGATGCTGTTCGAGGGGACGGAGCGCCTCATGGGCTGGCGCTTCACGTCGGACGGGATGAGGCTCGTTCTGTCCCCGGAGGTGACCGACCTGGTGCGGCACCGCTTCGGACCGGCGGTCGGAGATCTCCTGGCGGAGGCGGGCTGGACGCGGGGCGACGTCGGCTATTGGATTCTCCATCCGGGCGGACGCAAAATTCTGGAGGCGTATCGGGAGGCCTTGGACCTTTCCGAGGAGGCGCTCGCCTGGTCGCGACGGTCTCTGGCCGAGGTGGGAAACCTCTCGAGCGCCGCGGTGCTTTTCGTCCTGGCGGACGTGATCGCGAAAGGCCGTCCCGGGCCGGGCGACCGGGGGGTTCTGGCGGCGCTGGGGCCGGGTTTCGGCGCGGAGCTTCTGGCGCTGGAGTGGAGCGCGTGATCTACGACGCGGTCGTCGTCGGGGGGAGCGTCGCGGGCGCGGCTGCGGCGATCGAGCTGGCGCGGCGGGGCGCCCGCGTGGCGCTCGTGGAAAAGGCGCGGTTTCCGCGTCCCAAGGCCTGCGGAGAGGGCCTTCTTCCGCACGGAGTCGCGGCGCTCGAGGCCCTGGGTCTGGAGGCTCCCGGGCCGAGGGTGCGGGGGATCCGCTTCGTTTCCCCCTCCGGCATCACGGCGGAGGCGGATTTCCCGGGCGGCCCGGGGCGTGTGGTCCGACGCGAACGGTTCGACGCGCTGATGTTCCGGGCGGCGGCCGCGACTCCCGGAGTGTCGGCCTTCGAGGGGACGCCGTACGATCCGGCGCGGTTTCGGGGGCGCTGGGTGGTGGGCGCGGACGGACTTCGCTCGCAGTTCCACCGGCGGCCCGAATTCGCCGCCGCGGCGCCGGCCGTGCGGCGGGCGGGCCTGACCGGCCATGTGAAGGGACTGGCCGTGGACCCCGACCGCGTGGAAGTGATTCTTCATGAGACGGGCGAGGTGTATCTGGCTCCCTCGGAGGGGGAGGAGGCGCTCGCGGCCTGCCTTTTCCGGAAGGGCTGCGCTCCGCCGGGCCGGTCGAACGAGGAGCGCCTGGTGCATGCGCTTCTCTCGCTCGAGGTGCTCGAGGGGAGAATCCGCGGGCTGGCGGTCGCGGGGCCGGTGCTGGCGGCGGCGCCGCTGGGATTGCGCGTGGGGGCGGCGGCGGCGGGGGAGACGCTTCTCGTGGGGGATGCGGCGGGCGCGCCGGATCCCGTGACGGGCGAGGGCATGTCGCTGGCGCTGCTTTCGGCGCGGGCGGCCGCGGAGGCGATCGTCGCGGGCCGGCCCGGGGAATACGAACGGACGCGCCGCCGGCTGGCCGCCGGATCGGAGTGGCTGGGCCGGTGGATGCTGCGCGTCGCCCGGTATCCTTCGGTGGCGGACCGCGTGATCGAGAATCTCGTCGGCGCGCCGGAGCTTTTCCGCAAGCTCCTGGCGATCGCCACCGGCGTCGCGCGGGAAGGGGACCTGACCCTCCTGGAACGGGCGCGGCTTCTCGTATGAAGCGCTCGCGGGAGCCGGAGCTTCTGGACCGGGAGACGCCGCCGCCCGACATGCTGCGGCGGGTGAACGGCTATCTGAGGTTCGTCAACCGTCGGCTGGGAGGGCTGGCGCCGTTCGTTCGTTTCTTCGAGCGGGTTCCGGGTCCCGTCACCGTTCTGGACGTGGGAGCCGGGAGCGGCGACCTGGCGCGGGACCTGGCGGAGCGGGTTCCCGGGGTGCGGCCGGTGGCGCTGGATCGTTCGGAGGCGATGCTCGCGCTGGGAGGGCGGGATCTCCCGCGGGTCCGGGGCGATGCGCGCCGGCTTCCCTTCCGGGATCGCGCGGTGGACTACGTGATTTCGAACCTTTTTCTCCATCACCTCTCGGAGGAGGAGGTCGTGGCGGTCCTGCGGGAGTGCGACCGCGTGGCCCGCCGGGGGATCGTGATGAACGATCTGCGGCGCGCGTGGGGCGGCTATTTCTGGATCCGGCTTTTCACGCTCGGGGCCAATCCGTACGTCAAGGTGGACGGGCCGCTTTCGGTGCGGCGCGCGTTCACGCCGGAGGAGGCGGAGGCGCTGGCGCGCCGGGCGGGGCTGGAGTGGCTGCGGGTGGAGCGACAGCCCGGGTACCGGTGGACCCTGAGCGGAGAGCGGACGTGAAGGGATCGGACGGATTCGCGGATCTTCAGGTGCGGGAGCTTCCGCCGCCGCCGCGGCTGTGGGCGGCCCTGGGGCCGGGGGTGGTCTGGATGGCCCTGGCGCAGGGATCGGGGGAGCTTTACTTCTGGCCGTATTTCGCGGCCAAGTACGGGACGCTGTATCTCTGCCTGCTCGTTCCGGCGTGCGTGCTTCAGATGCCGCTCAACGTGGAGATCGGGCGGTACACGCTTCTGACGGGAGAGAGCGTCTTCGTGGGGTTCACGCGCCTGGGCCGCGGGTTCGGGCTTTTCCTGTGGATCGTGTTCGCGGCGACGTTTCTTTTCGTCGGGAGTTTCGCCACGGCGGGGGGAACCGCGCTGGCCGACATCGTGCGGTGGCCGGCGGGATGGGGGGCACAGGCTCGGGCGCTTCTCTGGACGTACGCGATCACGGCGATGTTCGCGGGGGCGCTCTTCGTGGGCCGCGTGGCCTACCGGATCGTCGAGCGCTTTATGTGGGCGGTGGCGCTCGTGACGGCCGGCGGGTTGCTCGTGGCGAGTCTGCATCCGCGCGTTCTTTCGGCGGCGCCGGAGTTCCTGAGGGCGCTTGTTCTTCCCGAGGCGGTTCCTCCGCTTCCGCGGGATCCGGGGGAGCTCGAGAAGTTCTACACGATGATGTGTTTCTCCGGGCTGGGAGGCTTCTGGAGCCTCTTTTACTCCCTGTGGATCCGCGAGAAGGGGTTCGGGATGGCGGCGCATGCGGGGCAGATCACGAGCCCCCTCACCGGGAAAAGGGAGCTCGTGCGCCTCGAGGGATTCCGTTTCGAGGACACGCCGGAGCACCGGGTCCGGTACCGGACGTGGATGAGAACGCTTCTGGCGGACAACGCGGTCGGGGTGCTGGGGAACCTGGCGACGACGCTTCTTCTGGCGCTTCTGGCGCTGGCGATCCTTCGGCCGCAGGGGAAGATTCCCGACGGATGGCGCATGGTGGCCGAGCAGGGGGACTTTTTCGGGGTGCTCTGGGGACCGGCGGCGCGCGTGCTTTTTCTCGTCGTGGCGGGCTGTTTCCTCATGGACAGCTGGCTGGCGGGGGTGGATGCGGTGAGCCGGGTGCACGCGGAGATGCTGTGCGTCTATTCGGAGCGCGCGCGACGGCGCGGAGTGCGGTTCTGGTATTACGCCTTTCTGGGGACGATGGCGGCGACGACGTGGCTTCTTCTTCCCTTCGGAGAGCCGGCGAAAGTGCTGGCGCGCACGGGCGTTCTCCACGTTTTCGCGGTGGCGATTTTCGCGGCGGCGCTCTGGAAGCTCAATTATGTGCATCTTCCCCGGCGGTTTCCCGCGTGGGTGCGGGGCGGGAGGGCGCAGCGGGCGCTCTTTGCCGCCGTGGGGCTTTTTTACGCGGTCGCCGCGGCGTACTATGCCGCCTTCCTCCTGCGGGCGTCTTCCTGAGGATATACTAAAGGCGCCGAAGCGGGCGATCTCCGGGAGGCGTTAAGGAAAGGGATGGGATGGGGTGGCTGAAGAAGTGGCGGCGCCGTAAGAAGGACGCACCGAATCCGCTCTCCGAGCCTCCCGCGGCCCCGTCGGCGCCGTCGCGCGGCGGCACGAAAGCCCGCCGGCGCGACGAAGAGGCGTACGCCCGGCGGGCGCGGGAGCGCCTGGCCGAGGGCGATTTCGACGGGGCCATCGCCGATTGCTCCAAGGTCATCGAAATGAATCCCGAGTGCGTCGAGGCGTACGCGCAGAGGGGGCTGGCCCGGGAGCGCAAGGGCGATCTTGACGGGGCGAAAGCGGACTATGCCAAGTCGCTGGAGATCCAGATTCGGGCCGAGATCGCCCGCCAGCTGGCCGCCCAGGATCCGCCCCCTCCGGCTCCTTAGCGTTCTCGCGCTTCTTGGGCCGGCGGCCGCCGCGCGCGCCCAGGAGCCCCTGCCGCCCGAGGAGACCGTCCGGCGGTTCGAGCTTCCCGAAGGCTTCCGCGCCCTTCTTTTCGCCGCCGAGCCCCATGTGGTGCAGCCCATCGGATTCGCCCTCGACGACCGCGGCCGCCTCTGGGTGGCCGAGAATCTCTCCTATCCGCACTGGGAGCCGCGCGGGCGGGACCGGATCGTCATCCTGGAGGACGCCGACGGCGACGGCCGCTTCGACCGGCGGTCGGTCTTTGCCGAGGGGCTCACGTACGTCACCGGGATCGAGGTGGGTTTCGGCGGCGTGTGGGTGATGGCCCCGCCGGAGATGCTCTTCATCCCCGACCGCGACGGGGACGACCGCCCGGACGGTCCGCCCCGGGTGCTTCTGGACGGGTTCGGGACCGAGGGCATTCACAACATCGCCAACGGCTTCACGTGGGGCCCGGACGGATGGCTCTACGCGGGGCACGGGCGGACGTCGATTTCCCGGCTGGGGCCTCCGGGGACGCCGCCCGAGCGGCGGCTGCGGTTCGACGGGGGCGTCTGGCGTTACCATCCGACGCGTCACGTCTACGAGGCGTTCTGCGACGGCACGACCAACCCCTGGGGCGTGTCGTTCGACGACTATGGGCAGGCCTTCATCTCCAATTGCGTGGACCCGCATCTCTTCCATGCCGTGCAGGGGGCGCATTTCGAGCCGTGGCGCGGGCGCGAGTCGAGCCGTTACGCGTATCGGAGGATCGACACGGTCGCCGACCACCTGCACTGGCAGGGCGAGGCGGCGTATCGGAGCGCCGCCGGCGGGCACGCCCACTGCGGCATCATGATCTATCTGGGGGATCTTTTTCCGCCGTCCTGGCGGGGGGCGGCGTTCATGAACAACATCCACGGCCGCCGCGTGAACGGCGACCGGCTGCGGCGGTCGGGCTCCGGGTTCCGGGCTTCCCATGGGCCGGACCTTCTCGTGTCGCGGGACCCGCACTACATGGGGCTTCTGCTCCAGTACGGGCCCGACGGCGGCGTTTTCGTGAACGACTGGTACGATATCGGCGAGTGTCACACGCGCCGGCCGCAGGCGTGGACCGGGCGGATCTACAAGATCGTTTACGGGGATCCGCCGCGGGTGCGGCCGAACGTGGGAGAGACGGGCGACCTCGAGCTCGTGCGGCTCCAGCTTCACGCGAACGACTGGTTCGTGGCGCACGCCCGGCGGCGGCTTCAGGAGCGGGCCGCGGAGGGGAAGCTCGACCCGGGCGTGCACGGCGCGCTGAGGAAGATTCTGGAGGAGAACCCCGACCCGACGCGAAAACTGCGGGCCCTCTGGGCGCTGCACGCGACGGGCGGGCTGGACGCGGAGTTGAGGGCGGCGCTTCTGGATCACCCGCAGGAGCATGTCCGAGCCTGGGCGATCCAGCTCGAGATGGAGGACGGAAACGCCCCGGAGGCCGTGGAGCGGAAGTTCGCCGAGATGGCGCGGGGGGATCCCTCGCCGGTCGTGCGTCTCTATCTGGCGGCCGCGTGTCGCCGGATGGCGCCCGGGCCGGCGCGCTGGGAGATTCTCGAGGCGCTGGCGGAACGGCCGGAGGACGCGAAGGATCCGAACCTTCCGCTCATGGTGTGGTACGCGGTCGAACCGATGGCGGAGCACGATCCGCCGCGGGCGGCGGCGTTCCTGGCGCGCGCGCGACTGCCTTATCTTCGGGAGTTCATGGCCCGCCGCCTGGCGTCGGCGCGGTAGGCGGAATCGCCGAAGGAGCCCCCGCAGGCGGTCCGATCGCCCCTGCCGGACTCGCCGGCCGCCCTACCGGCGGTCGCCGGATTCCGCGTCCCGCCAGTTCTTCAGGAACTCCAGGAGATCCGACATCTCCTCGACCGAAATCCCCTGCTCGAGGTTGCCCGGCATGACCGACAGGTCGCTGGAACGGATCTCCTCGATGTCCTCCCGGAGCACCGTGTCCTCCTGGTTCTCGCCCCGCCGCAGCGTGAGGCTCGTGGACGTCTGCTGGGCGATGAATCCCGAAAAGACCTGACCGCCGCGGGTCCGCACGAGGTAGGTGACGTAGTTGTTGTCGATGACCCGGCTGGGGTCCAGGATGTCCGTGAGGAGCTGCTCGCGGGACTTGGAAAGCGTGTCGGAGATGTCGGGCCCCACGTTCGTCCCGATCCCCGCCACACGGTGGCAGGAGGCGCAGTTCTTCCGGAACACCTCCCGGCCCCGCGCCGCGTCCCCCCGGCGGGCGAGCGCCGCCTTGTAGCGCTCGATCACCGGAGCGCGATCCTCGCCGCGGGAGGCCAGCAGCTTGCGGGCGCGTTCGCGGATCGCGGCGTCCCGGTGGTCGCGCAGCCGGCCGGTCAGTCCCGGCCCCAGCTCCGCCGGCGACACGCGGCCCGCTTCGATCTCCTCCAGAAGCCTTACCACCCGCTCCGGTCGCCGCGCCAGAGCCTCCAGCACCTCCCGCCGAACGGCGGGCAGATAACCCTTCCAGGACTTCATGAGGATCTCCGCCACGTCCGGCTCGGCGTGCGCCCCCAGCGCGGCCGCCGCGGCGACCCGGACCTCGACGGACGGATCTCCCTCGAGGAGCGCCGCCAGAACCGGTCGCGCCGACGCCCACGGGGCGTGCGCCAG
>DATLZA010000128.1 GCA_035574235.1 Planctomycetota bacterium
CCCAGCCACACCGGCAGGAACCGCCGCCCGTCCCGCCCGCCGCGGTCGCCTCCCTGGCCGCCGCCCCCCGAGGAGGCCGCCGGCGCGAAAAGGTCGTTGAGGAGCTTCGCCGCCGCCGTGGCGTCCGCGTACCGCAGCGGATAAAGCTTCAGCCGCAGCGCCGTCGCCGTGCGGTCGTCGAGCCTCCGCAGGAGGTCCTCGATGACCTTCATGTTGTCTTCCGTGGCCGTCACGATGATGGAGTTCGTGCGCGGCTCGGCGGTGATCCGCACCATCTCGTGGGCCAGCGCCCGCGGCTGCGGCCCCTGGCCGTCCCGCCCCCGCTCCCGGTCCCCGCCGCCCCCGAACATCCGCCAGATGTTGAAGCCCGCCTGCTGGCCCGTCTGGCCCTGCACGGCCTCCTTGCGGAAGACGTCGTTGAGGACGCGCGCGACCTCCTGGGCGTCCGCGTTGCGGAGGGGAAAGACGCGGATTTTGAGCTCCGCCGAGGCGCTCACGTCGATCACCCGGAGGATCCGGACGGCCCGGTTGATGCCGTCCGAGCGCCCCACGAGAATCACGGAGTTCGAGTAGCTCGACACGCTCACCTGGCCGCCGTCGCCCATGGCCGCGCGCAGAACCTCGCCGAGCTCCCGCTGAACCTCGACCACGTTGACGGCCTTAAGAGGCACGATCTGGGTGCGCATCTGGTCGCTGACGGGAATCTCGTCCGGGTTGGAGCCGGAGTAGATTTCGAGATTCAGCCGCTTGGCGGCGTCCACGTCCTGCACCTTGAGGACCTGGCCGGGCTTGGGAAGCCCCGGCGAATAGGGGTTGAGGATGGTGGCCCCATGGCGGCGCAGCGCGGCGTTGAGGAAGTCGAGGACCTTGGAGACGGGCACCTCGGTGTCGCTCACGGCGTCGATCGTGCCCGTGACGCGCTTTTCCTGGACGAAGATCCAGCCGGTGACGGAGCTGACGTACTGGAGGACGGCGTCGGCGGAGGCGTCCTTGAACTGGAACCGGAGCTTTTTTTCCTCCGGCGCCTCCTGCCCCGCCGCCGACGCCGCGGCCCACCCGAGAACCGCCGCCGCCAGCACCCAGCTCCGCATGCCGCCTCCCCTCATTGGATCTTCGACCGCGCCTCCTCGGGCACCTCGACCTTGGCGGAACCCACGTCCTTGATCTCCACCACGGTCGTGCGGTTGACGTCCACCTCGCGCTGGCCGAACGTCATCCGGCCCTGGAGCGTGTATTCGTACTTGACGAGCATACCCTCCTTGAGGTGGAAACGCACGGTCCCCTTGGCGCCCGAAACGGCCGGCGGATTCTGCGCGCCGCGACGGCCCACGGAGAGAAGCTCCCGCACCGCCTCCTCGGAAAGCTCGCCGCCGTAGACGCCCTCGCCTTCGTCCTTGAGTTCCTTGGCCTTGTCCGCGAGGCTCTCGGCCAGCGCCGCCGGGGGCTTGAAGCCCGTCAGGCGCCGGGCCACGAAGGCCGCCGCGTCGCGCCGCCGCTCGGCGCCGCCGTCCGCCCGACGAAGCTCTTCTTCCGTCTTCCAGCCCTCGGCGGTCTTGACCGCGACCTTGGACCCCTTGACCACGGCCTCGACCGTCGTGTCGCCCTGCTTGAGCGTCAGCACCGCCGGGCCGTCCTTCTCGATGCGGCCTTCCACGGGGCCGGGCTGGAATCGCCCTTCGCGGCCTTCGCTACGGGGCGTCGAAACCCAGGCGTAGGACTGCTCCGCCAGCTTCCGCGCCGCGGCCTTGACGTCGTCCTTGGCGTCCGGAGCCGCCGCCAGAAGAGCCAGAATCGCCGCCGTCACGTTCACCATAGATTCCTCCTCCCGCTCACTGACGAGGTTCTTCTTCCGAGGACCGGTTCTTGCCCAGCCTCTTCCGGATTCTCTCCAGGACGTTTTCGGACGAGGAACCGTCCGGGGCCGGGGCGGGGGTCGCCGACGCCGCGGGAGCCGCGCCGTCGGGGAGCGCCTCGCCCGCCTTGAGCGTCACGGTTTCCTCGCCTCGCTTGAGGATCAGCCGGTCGGCCTCGACCGCCTCCACGCGGAAGTCGCCGATCGCGTCCCCGGGCCGGACGGTGCGGGGTTCCCGGAACTGCCGGAGCCGCTCCTCGTTGCGGTCCTCGAGGACGGCCGCGTGGACCCCGGCGGAAAGGTCGAGGTAGATGCCGGTGACGACGGGGGGCCGCGGCCGCGGGGGCGCCGCGGGGGCCGAAGACGCCTCGGAGCGCCGCTCCTCCCGGCGGGAGGGTTCCGGCTTCCGCGGCGGCCGCGGAGGGGAGAAGATGTTATGGCTGCGAAGGGCGGCCAGTTCCGCCGCCGAAAGCGCCGGGCGGTCGGGATCCTGCGGCTCCTCCAGCCGCGCCGAGGCCGCCTGAAGCACCAGAACCAGCGCCGTCGTCCATCCGGTCATCGCACGGTTTCCCGCCCGGGAAAGGCCCCCGGACGGCTCCCACCCTGATTGGAGCGCCCGACCGGGGACGTATTCCCGGAAATCGTCCGCTATTCAACGTACGGCCGGGGGACGCGCCCCGGGGCGCTTCCGCGAGGGGGATCGTTTTCCGGAAGCCGGCCCGGACGCGTTCCGTCCGATCGCGCCGCGCCGGAACTTGACCCTTCCCTCAGAGTGTGCAAAATTGTACACATGATCGAGGTGAGCGTGGCCCGTCTCCGCAGCCGCTTGGCGTCCCTTCTGGAAATCGCCCGCGGGGGCGAGCCCATCGTCATCCGCCGCCATGGAGCGCGGATCGCCGTCCTCACGGGGCTGCGCCCGGGACGCGACGCCGCCCGCGCGGCGTCCCTCCGCGCGATGGGCGGGCCTTCGAAGCTCCCGCGGACCCTCGACACGGGCCCCGTCGAGCCGGTGAAGCTCCGGATCCGCCCCCGCCGCGCTCCCAGCCTGGAGCTCTCGGAGGAGCGCGAGTAGCGAATGATTCGCTTCTTCGACTCCACCGGGCTCGTGAAGGCGCTCGTTCAGGAAGAGAGGGGACACCGGCAGGCCGCCTCGCTCCTGGAGGAGCCGACGGGCCTGAACCTGGGTTTCGCCACGGCGCGGATCGCCGCCCTCGAAGCCCTTTCGAAGGTCTGGAGGCTCGCCGGGGACGCCGGAGAACTGAGAAAGCTGGAGCGTCATTTCGAGAAGTTCGCCTTCTATGAGCTCGATGCGGACTACGAACTGGCACGCGAGATTATTCTCCGCACGAACCTGAAGGGGGCGGACGCGGGGATCCTCGCGGTCGCGCTCGGCGTTTCGCGATGGGAACGGGTCGCGGTTCAGTTCGTCTCCGCCGATGCGGACCCGCTCAAAGCGGCCCGGCGTCTGGCCGGAAAAGAAAAGCTTCGAGTCGTCCCGCTTCCGGGAGGACTCGCCTAGCCGCCGTCCCCCTCCGCGCTCACCCCCGCTTCGCGGGCGCCGGGGCGTACTCGATCGTCGAAACCTTGAGGTCCACGTCGAGCCGGTCCTCCCGCTCGTAATGCGACTGCACCGAAATGCGCAATGGCTTGAGAAATTCCTTCGAGTCGTGAAGCTCCCGCAAGAGATCCACGAACTGCGCCCAGGTGAGCCGGAACTTCATGTCGTAGACGTGCTCCTTGAAATCCCCCTCCTGGCGGCCCGACGCGCCCGTCCCCTGCACGTCCACCCCCACCCCGATCCGGTCGCAGATCGATCCAAGGTGCGAGTAGAAATGCGTCTGCACGTCCGGCGTGCGCGGCTTGTCCAGAAGCTCCCGGATCTTGCGCCAGCCTTCCAGGACCGAGGCGCGCCGCTCGAGAATCCCGTTCGCGCGCGCGATCTCCTCGTCCGTCCGCCGGATCTCCTCCGAAAGCCTGCGCCAGGGGTCCCACCAGAGCGCGGAGAACCCCCGGTCGGCCAGGAAAAGCCCCGCGGCCGCGAGGGCCGCCCCGAGGAGGGTTTTCGTCCGCCGGTTCATCGCGCCCCCTTCCGGCGGCCGTCCGTCCCCGCCAGTCGCGCCTCGATCGTGAAATCGTGCCGGTACTCCCCCCGGTCGGCGTTCGGAATGATCCGCTCGATCTTGATCGGCCCGAAAAGGCCCGTCTTCTCGAGCGCCGAGACGAGTTCGTAGACGGGCTTGTCGTCCCGCGCCTTGCCCTGAAGCCGCACGACCCCCGGGTCCTCGAACGTCGCCGTCACGATCCACAGCCGCGACGTGTCCACGTTGCGCCGCAGCGCCCCGAGCACCGGAAGCCACGTGTTGCGGTCCCGGTACCACTGGTGCGCCAGCGCCGTCTGGCGGCCGAGCCGGGTCACCTCCGCCACCTGAGGCTGAAGCTTCGCCAGGGCCGCACGCTTGAGTTCCAGCTCGCGCCGTTTGTCCGCCAGCGCCGCCTGGGACCAGACAAGCAGGAGCACGAGCGCCGCCCCCGCCAGCGCCCCCGCGCGGTGCAGCCGCGTCCAGCGGAACCGGCGCGGCGGCTCCGGCGGCCGCAGGAGATCCGGCAATCCCCCCGGCCGCGCCCATGCCGCGCACGCTCCCGCCGCCGGCGCCGTCTCCAGCGTCCCCGGCCCGGCCGCCTCCACCTCCCCGTCCCCGAACGCCACCACCATCCCGGCCTCGTCCGGCGGCACCCGCCCGGCCAGCGCGAACGTGCTCACGGTCGCCCCCACCACCTTCACCCCCGCCCCCTCGAGCGCCGCCACCGCCGGATCCAGCACCTCCCGCGGCACCGCCGCCAGCTGCATCCGCACCTTGCCCTCCGCACGGCCCAGCTCCACGAACGCCATGTGCACGCGCTCCGGCGGCAGCGGCAGCCGCCGCTCCGCCTGGAAACGCGCCATCGCCGCCAGCTCCTCCGGCGTCCCCTCCGGAAGCTCGAACTCCCGGAAAATCGCGTGCCTCCGGGGCACCACCACCACCGCCCGCCCCCCCGAAAGGCCGCACCGCGCCGCCGCCTCCCGCACTCCCTCCGGCCCCGAAAGCTCCGCCGTCTCCAGACGGACGATCTCCGCCCCGCGGCCGTTCGCGCGCGCGTGCGCCGCGGCCAGCCGCCGCGATCCGATCTCCACCGCCCAGAAGGCCTTCACGGTCCCACCCGCGCTTCCGGCCCCATCGCCGGATCGTACGGCATCCCGCGCCGCGTCCAGTCCGCCCAGTACACCACCCGCGGGGCGGGAGCCGCCATCTTGTCGAACACCGCCAGCATCCGCCGGAACGCCCCCGGCCGCTCCCCCGCCGGATCCCCCCGCTCCGTCCCGTACGGCGTCCCCACCCGCCCCACCGCGTGAATCCGGAACTGGTACGAACGAACCGTCACCAGGTTGGCCACCCGCTTGAGCCCCTCCGGCCCCAGATCCTCCAGAAGCCACCCGATCGTGGACAGGTCCTCCGCCCCCGAGGCGCGCCGCGCCATGAGTTTGAGCGCCACCTCGTCCGTTATTCCCGGAAGCGTCCGCAGGACCTCCCGCGATGCGGTGTTCACGTTCACCAGCCCCGGCACCTCCTCCGCGGGCCCTACCGTCACGCGGTCGACCACCTGCCGGAACCGCCCCGGCGACAGAACGTCCAGAAGATGCGCCACGCTGGGAAACGCCCCCTGGGCCGCCCGGTAGCCCAGCACCCCCTGCACCTCCCCCGGATTCAGACCCGCCGAACGAAGCTCGTCCGGACCCGCCGTGTTGAGGTTCGCCCGCCGCCCCCCCTCCAGCGTCACGTTTCGGTCCCGGCTCCAGGCCGTCACCAGCCAGAAAAGCGGAGGATCCGGCCGCGCGTTGCCCTCCAGCTCGCGACGGTCATAAAGCCCGTTGCGGTCGGCGTCCCGGCCGTACAGGATCTCCGGCGTCATGCCGCGGACGAACAGAAGTTCCTCCACCGTCTCGAACGGCGCGTTCTTGCACCGATACGGCGGGTCGAGCGAAAGATAGTACCCGTCCTCCGCCCCGTTGGGCCCGGGCGTGGAATCGGCGTCGCGCCAGTCGAGGATGGAATCGGCGATCTCCTCGGTCATCCCGGGCAGAAGGAGAAGCACCTCCTTGGGCGCGGTATTGAGGTTGATCTTCGACGCCTCGTCGTCCAGACCCCAGTACATCCGCGGATCGTCCCCCCACGAGGGGCGCATCACCGTCACCGCTCCTTCGCCCAGCGGGAACTCGAAGAAGCGGAACGGGTCGTCCGCCCAGGGATCCGTCAGCTCCTGCCACGGCTTGGGATCGTTGAGGACCGTGGACGCCGCCAGGTCGATCGCGCTCCAGGCCAGCTGCTCCGCCTTGCGGTCGTCGGCGAACCGGTGGGCCAGCGCGTACTCCGCCCCCATCTCGCCCAGAAAGGCATAAAGAAGCAGCGTCAGCGCGGCCAGGACCCAGAGCGCCACCACCAGCACCACTCCGTCCCGCCGCATGCGCGGTCACTCCTCCGGCGGCTGCTCGGCCGCCACCGGCAGATACACCCGCGTCAGGAACCGCTCCACCACTTCCTCCCCCCGCCATTCGCCCCGCACCCAAAGCGTCGCCTCGACCGCCCGCGGAAGCTTCCCCACCGCCGCCGAATCCCATTCCTCCCGCCACTCGCCCTCGTCGAAGTACCGAAACCCCAGCCCCACCACCTCGGGAGCGACCTCCTCGACGTTCTCCGGACGGCCCGCCTCGACCGTCTCCGCCGTCAGCGCCGCCCGGCGCTCCCGCACGAGTCCCCGCCGGCCGGCTCCGGTTCCTTCCTCTATAATCCAGTAAGACACGGCCCCCAGATCGATGCCTCCCGGGACCGCCTCGGTCGCCGTCACGAACTCCAGCCGGTCCCGGCGGAGCGCCTCCGTTCCCCCCTTCGTCCCTCGGAAGCCGGCGTCGAAGGCGCGGCTCGGCCGGACGGCCGCCCGCAGATCCCCTTCGAGCCTCCGCAGGACCGCCCGGGCGGCCTGGGAGATTTCCGCCAGCGCCTCCGCCCGCGAGGAAAGCGAGCGGCCCGCCCGAAAGAGCGCATACGCCGCTCCCAGGACGACCGCCGAAATCGAAAGCGCCAGGAGCAGCTCCAGGAGCGTGAACCCTCGCGGCCTCCTCATGGAGCCTGCGTCCTTTCCCGCAGGAGGCGCGTTACCGCGAGCGTGCGCTCCTGCCCGCGCTCCTCCCAGCGGACTACGATCGTCAGAAGCACGAGCCCCGGTTCGTACGTCTCCGGCCGCGCCTCCCAGGCGAACTCCGGTTCGTCCTCGAAGCGCCCCTCGGCGGCCCGGTCGGCCGCGCGTTCCCCCGCCTCGAACTCCGCGACCACCCGGCCGGCCACGAGCGCCGCGCGCGTGACGTTCCGCGCCGCGCTGGAGGCCCGCCCCGCCGAGAAGATCCCCTGCGCCAGCACCGTCAGCGCCGCCGCCGTCACGACCAGCGCCACGATCACCTCGACCAGGGTGAAGCCTCGCCGCGCCCCGTTCACGGCGGTCCCTCCGGCCGTTCCAGGAAGATCCGGCCCGCGGCCCCCGCCACGCGCACCACGGCGCGGTCGCCCCGGTCGTTCGAAAGCGTCACCGCCGCCGGGCGCGCCGTGCCGTCCGGCCGGAATTCGAGGTACCTCCGGCCGTCCTCTCCCGGCGCGAATCCCTCGAGAGAAAGCTCCACGCCCTCGGGAAGCTCCTCGCCCGCCCAGAGGCCCGCCAGGGGCTCGAACACGCCCGGCTCCCGGAAGGGGCGCGCCTCGCGGACCAGGCCGTAGCGGCGCCCGGCGGGGTCGTAGACGAAGCGATGCACCAGCCCCGTCGAGGCCGCCTCCCCCCGGGCGTGAAGGAGCCAGGCCACCATCCGGCGCGCCGTCGTGCGCACCCGCCACGAGGGCATGAAGTCCGAGAAGCGCGGGACCAGAAGCCCCGCGATCAGCGTGATGAGGATCATCACGAGCACCAGCTCGAAGAGCGCCAGCCCCCGGACGGACGCGCGCCGCACGGCTATTTCTCGATGTCGTCCTCGGTGCCCGGCTGTCCGTCGGGCCCGGCGGAATAGAGGTCGTAGCCCTGGGTGTTTCGTTCGCCGGGGAAGCGGTAGAGGTAAGGGTTGCCCCAGGGGTCCTTGGGAAGCTCGCGGCCGTCGATGTAGGGTCCCTTCCAGCTCTTGGGCTCCGGGGCGCTCGAAGGTTTCACCAGGAGCGCCGCCAGCCCCTGCTCGGTCGTGGGGAACCGGCCGCTGTCCACCTCGTAGCGGTCGAGCGCGCCCGCCAGGGTCTTCAGGTCCGCCTTCGCGGCGGCGATGCGGGCGTCCTCCGAGCGGCCGGCCAGCTTGGGCACCACGATGGCCGCCAGGATCCCGATGATGACGACGACGAGCAGCAGTTCGATCAGCGTGAAGCCCCCGCGGGGGCGGCGGCGGCGGTGACGGCGGTTCATGACGGTCTCCTTCCTCATCGAATCATGCTCGACAGGCTGAACACCGGAAGCAGCATCGAAATGACCACGAATCCCACGAGGGCGGCCATGAGCACCAGGAGCGCCGGTTCGAAGAGCGCCACGAAGACCCGCACGGCCCGGTCCACCTGGGCGTCGTAGGAATCGGCCACCTGAAGGAGCACCTCGTCGAGGTTTCCGCTTTCCTCGCCCACGGCGATCATGTCGGTCACCATCGGAGGGAACGACCGGGTGCGCCGGAGGATCTCGGCGAGGCTGCGGCCCTGGCGGACGCCGGCGGCCGCCTCGTCCACGTCGTCCCGCAGGATCGCGTTGCCCAGGGCCTCCTTGGAAATGGAGAGAGCCTCGAGGATCGGGACGCCGCTTTTGAGGAGCGTGCCGAGCGTGCGGGCGAAGCGGGCCACGGCGCTTTTGCGGACGACTTCGCCGAAAAGGGGCGCCCGCAGCCGCAGGCGGTCGAGGACCCGCCGGCCCCGCCGGGTTTCCCCCGCGCGGCGCCCCAGGACCATCGCGACGGCCAGGCCTCCCAGAAGGAACGGCCAGCCGTCCCGCACGAACGACGAAGCGGCCATCACGATCCGCGTGGGGACCGGCAGGTCGTCCCCCAGCTTCGCGAAGATCTCGCTGAAGCGGGGGATGAAGAAGACCATGAGGAAGCCCACGGCGAAGGTGCCGATGACGATGAGGAGCGCCGGGTAGGCGAGGGCCGAGGCGATGCGGCTGCGGAGCTCCTCGTCCTTTTCGAGGAAGGACGCCAGCCGCCGCAGGGCGTCCTCCAGGAACCCGCCGGTCTCGCCCGCGCGGACCATGCTCGCGTAGAGGGGCGGGAAGAGGCGGGGGAACCGGCCGAGCGCCTCGTGAAGGGAGCTTCCGGCGGAGACCGCCTTTTCGATCTCGGCGACCACGCCGGAAAGCTCCTGGTTGGAGGTCTGCGCGGCGAGCGTCCGGAGCGCCCGGTTGAGGGGCACGCCCGCCTTGAGGAGGTCGCCGAGCTGGCGGGTGAAGAGCGCCACGTCGGCCCTGCGGGCGCGACGGCGGCCGCGCCGGGCGGCGGGCGCGGGGGCGGCTTCCGTCTCGTCGCGGGACGAAAGCTCCAGGGGGAAAACCCCCATGCGGCCGAGCGAATCCAGCGCCCCCCGCTCGCTTTCCGCCTGGAGGATCCCCGTGACGATCGACCCGTCCTCCTTCTTCGCCTTGTACGTGAATTGCGGCATGGGCGGCTAATACTTGTCGGCCTTCGTGATCCGGAAGACCTCCTCGGGCGTGGTCACCCCGGCGCGGACGCGGTCCCAGCCGTCCTCGCGGAGCGTCCGCATCCCGCGCTCGACCGCGTAGCGCTTCAGGCGCGCGGCGCTTTCGCGGCGCAGGATCATCTCGCGCACGGCGTCGTCCACGACCATGAGCTCGAACAGGCCCACGCGGCCGCGGTAGCCCGTGCCGCGGCAGGCGTCGCAGCCGGCGCCCCGGAAGAAGGACCGCAGATCCGCCGGCAGGGCGTCCGCGAATTCCCCGTCCCGCGCCCGCACCTCCCGGCGGCAGGCGGAGCAGACCTTCCGGACGAGCCGCTGGGCGAGCAGCCCTTCGACCGTGCTGGCCACGAGGAAGGGCTCCAGTCCCATGTCCAGAAGCCGGGTCACCGCGCTCGGGGCGTCGTTCGTGTGGAGCGTGGAGAAGACCAGGTGCCCCGTGAGGGCGGACTGGACGGCGATCTCGGCCGTCTCGAGGTCGCGGATTTCGCCGATCATGACGATGTCCGGGTCGTGCCGCAGGATGGCGCGCAGCCCCGCCGCGAAGGTGAGTCCCGTCCGGGCGTTCACCTGGATCTGCTTGATTCCCGGAAGCTGGTATTCGACGGGGTCCTCGATCGTGATGATCTTGTCCTCGATCGTGTTGATCTTCTGGAGCGCGGCGTAGAGGGTCGTGGTCTTGCCGCTCCCGGTGGGCCCGGTGACCAGAAGGATCCCGTGCGGTTCGGCGATCAGGCCCCGGAAGCGTTCGAGCACTCCGGGGGGCATGCCGAGTTCCTCGAGGGAGATCGCCATGTTGGCCCGGTCGAGGAGCCGCAGGCAGACCCCTTCGCCCCAGACGTTGGGAATGACCGACACGCGCACGTCGATTTCCCGTCCCAGGAGATCCAGGCGCAGGCGTCCGTCCTGGGGCAGCCGTTTTTCGGCGATGTTGAGCCCCGCCATGATCTTCAGGCGCGAGACGATGGCGGCCTGGAAGCGCTTGATTTCCGGCGGAATGGGCACCCGGTGGAGGACGCCGTCGATCCGGTAGCGGATCCTGAGCTCGTTCTCCATGGGCTCGACGTGGATGTCGCTGGCGCGGTCGCGGACCGCCTCGGTGAAGATCTGGTTGACGAACTTGACGAGGGCGGCGTCCTCGGCCAGAGCGGCCTCGTCGGCGGGGCCGGCGGGCGCGGCGGCGGCTTCCTCCCGGGCCGCGTCCACCATCCGGTTGACCTCGTCGGCGGCGACCCCGTAGTGGAGCTTGATCAGCCGTTCGATCTCGGCGGGGCGGGCGAGCACCGGCTCCACGTCGCAACCGAGCAGCAGCCGCAGGTCGTCCAGGGCCTCCAGGTCCAGGGGATCCGAAACCGCCACGCGCACGGCCCCGTTCGTGCGCTCGAGGGGCAGGACCTTGCGTTCGAAGACGGTCTTGACGATGCCGGGGCGCGCCAGGCCCGCGTCCACGCGCGCTTCGGAGAGATCCACGAGGGGCAGGCGCATCTGCTCGGCGAGGGCCGAAAGGACCTCCTCCTCGCGGGTCCAACCCAGGCGGACCAGCGTCTGGCCGATCCGCTCTCCGGGTTCGCGGAGGCGGAGGGCTTCGCGGACCTGCTCGTCGGTGACGGCGCCGCGGCGGCGGAGAATTTCTCCCAGGAGCATCGATGGAGATCCTACCGCGCAATTAGACCCCTCCGGGAGGCTTTTTCTTCCCGTCGGCCGGGCGCCGGGGCGACATGTTTCCATACCTTAACGCCATCTAAAAACAGGGGGGCGGGATTCTCCGTGCGTGGGAGGTCGGACCATGCATCTTTCGCGCCGCCATTTCCTGCGCGCCTCGGCCGCCTTCGGGGCGGGTTTCCTGGGCCTGAGGGAGCTTCTCGGTCAGGAGCGAAGCGCCCGGGCGCCCGGGTATGGGGAGCTCGTCCCGGATCCCGCGCGGATCCTGGACCTGCCCCCCGGCTTTTCCTACCGGATCCTCTCCCGGACGGGGGAGACGATGGACGACGGATTCCGGGTTCCGGCGGCCCACGACGGCATGGCCGCCTTCCCGGGTCCGGACGGGCTGACGATCCTCGTGCGCAACCACGAGATCAAGCCTCCGTCCCGGCACGGCCCCTTCGGCGAGCGCGCGGAGCTTTTCCCGAGAATCGACCGGGCCAAGGTGTACGACCCGGCCGGGCCCGGCCCGGGGGGGACGACGACCCTCGTTTACGACACCCGCGAGCGCAGGCTTGTCCGGCACTTCCTGAGTCTGGCGGGAACCTGGCGCAACTGCGCCGGCGGCCCTACGCCGTGGGGGAGCTGGATCACCTGCGAGGAGACGACCGAGCGGGCGGGCGCGAAAGGCGCCGGAAAGGATCACGGGTACGTCTTCGAAGTCCCCGCCGCGGCCGAGCCGCGCCTGGCGGACCCGGTTCCGATCCGCGCGATGGGGCGCTTCAACCACGAGGCGGTCGCGGTCGATCCCCGCAGCGGGGCGGTCTATGAAACCGAGGACCGCAGCGACGGGCTTCTCTACCGATACCTGCCGGAAGAGCCCGGCCGGCTCGCCCGCGGGGGGCGGCTCCAGGCGCTCAAGGTCAAGGACAAGCCGGGCCTGACGACGCGCAACGACGGGAAGGGCCCCTCCGTTCCGCTGGGCGCGCCGCTCGACGTCGAATGGGTGGACCTGGAGGACGTGGAGTCGCCCGGGGACGATCTGCGCCGGCAGGGGTTCGCCCGAGGGGCGGCCGCCTTCAGCCGCGGCGAAGGCATCTGGTACGGCCGCGGGGCGGTCTACTTCGCCTGCACGTCGGGCGGGCGCAACAAGAAGGGCCAGATCTGGCGGTACGTCCCCTCGCCCGAGGAGGGCCGTCCCGGCGAGGCGCGGGCGCCGGGCCGCCTGGAGCTTTTCGTGGAGCCCAACGACGACACGCTTCTGGAGAACTGCGACAATCTGACGGTGGCGCCGTGGGGGGATCTCGTGGTCTGCGAGAACGCCAAGAAGGAGCAGCACGTCGTCGGCGTGACGCCGGAGGGGCGCTTCTACAACCTGGCGCGCAATCCGCGGGGCGACTCCGAGTTCGCGGGCGCCTGTTTCTCGCCGGACGGCTCGACCCTCTTCGTCAACATCCAGAAGGCGGGCCTGACCGTCGCGATCGCGGGCCCGTGGCGGGGCGCCTGACGCGCCGCCGGCCCTACCGCAGCGGCCGGAAGCTCCGGATCATCTCTTCCACGCCGGGGTCGATCTCCGGCGGGAGATTGCCCGCCACCAGAACGAGCGTCCCTTCGAGCTCCATGAGATAGGCCGCCCCGCGGCGGTCGGCGAAGCGGCGGGCGGTCACGCGCCGGGGGGATTCCCCGGCCCCCGCGGGACCCGCGCGGCGGGCGGGCGCCAGGCGCCGCACGAGGCGCCCCAGCGTCGATTCCGCCGGGCATTGAAAGACCGAGATCTCGGCCATGCCGTCCGTGTAGCGCAGGTGGGCCACGGCGGCCTCGAGTTTTTCCGGCACCCCCGGCAGGAACGCCCGCACCGCCTCGGCCAGGCGCGGCGGGAG